>JBBQRM010000025.1:0-14704 GCA_038214855.1 Rhodobacterales bacterium
CCCGCGACGCCGGAATATCGGGCGCTGATCGACGAGAAGGCGCGGCTCGAAGCGCTGATGCGCACCGCTTCCTGGGGTGCGCCGGTGCCGGACGGTCCGACGCTGCACGAGGGCGAGAGCGCGCCGCGGGTGGAAGCGCTCCGGGCGCGGCTGGCGCGGCTGGGCTATCCGGCCGCGGAGCCGTCCGAGCCAGACATGGGGCCGGCGGCGTTCGACGCGGGGCTGATGCGATCCATTCAGCGGTTCCAGTCCGACCACGGCCTGCTCGACGACGGGGTTGCGGGGCCGCGGACGCTGGCCGCGGTCAACACCACGCTCGAGACGCGGCTGAGCCAGGTCCTGGTCAACCTCGAGCGGTTGCGCTGGATGAACCGCGATCTCGGCGACCGCTACGTTGCGGTCAACATTCCCGATTACACGGTCGAGCTGATCGAAGGGGGCGCCTCAGTCTACCGGACCCGCTCGGTGGTGGGACAGGCGAGCGACACCCGCACGCCGGAGTTTTCCGACACGCTCACCTATTTCGTGGTGAACCCGACGTGGCACATCCCCGACAGCATCGCCAAGCGGGTGTATCTGCCGAAGCTGCGGCGTGACCCGTCGGTGCTGACGAAGAACAACATGCGGCTCTTCACCCGCTCGGGGATGGAGATCGACCCTCGGCTGGTGGACTTCCGCCAGATCGACGCCGGCCGCTTCCCGTTCCGCATCAAGCAGAACCCGAGTGCGGCGAACGCGCTCGGCCGGGTGAAGTTCATGTTCCCCAACCAGTTCGCGATCTACCTGCACGACACGCCGGCGCGCGAGCTGTTCGGGCGCGATGCGCGCGCCTTTTCCAACGGCTGCGTGCGGCTCGAGGATCCGCTGGAGCTCGCGTATCTGCTGCTCGGCGACCAGGTCGAGGATCCGCAGGCGCGCTTCCAGGCCTGGCTCGATGCCAAGGCCGAGAAGCAGGTCAACCTCGAGCGGCCGATCCCGGTGCACATCCTCTACCGCACGGTCTTCACCGACGAGGGCGGCACCTTGCGCTACCGCGGCGACGTCTACGGCCGCGACGCGGCCGTGTTCCGGGCGCTGGCCGAGGCCGGGGTGAGCTTGCCCGGGGCGCAGGGCTGAGCCCCGAGCCGGTGCGGGGGCAGGCGGGGACGATCAGCGTCGGCGAGCTGGCCGCCGCACTCGGGCTCGAGGCCGAGGGTGACGCGTCGCTCAGGCTCAGCGGCGCCGCCGAGCCGGCCGCGGCGGGACCCGACCAGATCGCGCTGGCGATGCAGCCCAGCTATGCCGAGGCTCTGGGGCAGGGTGCTGCGCGCGCGGCGATCCTGTGGCCGGGCGCGGACTGGCGGGCGCTGGGGCTCGAGGCAGCACTCTTCGCGCCGCGGCCGCGCTACGTGCTCGCGGGTGTCGGACAGGTGTTCGAGCGGCCTGTGCGGCGGCCGGACGGCGTGCACCCGAGCGCCGTCGTCGATCCTTCCGCGCAGATCGGGGAGGGGGCCGCGATCGGGCCTTTCGTCAGCATTGGCGAAGGCGCGCGGATCGGGCCGCGCGCCTGCATCCTGAGCCACGCCTCCGTCGCCGAGGACGCCGAGATCGGAGCCGACGCGCTGATCCACGCGGGCGTGCGGATCGGGGCGCGGGTGCGGATCGGCGCGCGCTTCATCGCCCAGCCGGGGGCGGTGGTCGGCGGCGACGGCTTCTCCTTCGTCACCCCCTCGCGGGGGAGCGTCGAGGAGGCGCGCGAGACCGGTGTGATCACCGCGGAAGCGCGCGAGAGCTACGTGCGGATCAATTCGCTCGGCTCGGTGGAGATCGGCGACGACGTCGAGCTCGGCGCCAACGCCTGCATCGATCGCGGCACCGTCGCCGACACCGTGGTGGGTTCGGGGACGAAGATCGACAACCTCGTGCAGATCGGCCACAACGTGCGCGTGGGCGCGACCTGCCTGATCTGCGGGCATGTCGCGATCGGCGGCTCCACGGTGATCGGGGACCGGGTGGTGCTCGGCGGCGCCGCGGCCATCGCCGATCACCTGAGCATCGGCGCGAATGCGGTGATCACCGGCAATTCCGGGGTCGCGAGCAACGTGCCGCCGAACCGGATCATGATGGGCTATCCGGCGGTTCCGATGGAGGCGAGCGTCGCGATGTACAAGGCGTTGCGCCGGCTTCCGCGCCTGATCGGGAGCACCGTACGCTCGCAGAAACCGGTTTCCAATCCGGGGTCGAGCAATTAGACCGTCCCGAGCGAACGACCCAGGGAGGCGCCATGCCCGGCATGCTGAAGGACACGGTCAAGGACAAGGTCGTCGCCATCCTCGCAGAACAGGCGGTGCTCGATCCTTCCGAGGTGCCGATGGAGGCGACGCTCCAGGACCTCGGCATCGACTCGCTCGCCCTCGTTGAGGCGGTCTTCGCCATCGAGGAGGCCTTCGACATCCAGGTGCTGTTCAACGCCAACGCGCCCACGGACTCCGAATTCGACATCAGCACCGTCGCCACGATCGTGCGCGCCGTGGAAAACCTGATCGCGGCGCAGAAATAGCGTGACCGGACGACGGGTCGTCATCACCGGCCAGGGTGCGATCAACGCGCTGGGTGCCAGCGCGGCTGCGACCGCGGCCGCGATGCGCGAGGGCGTCTCCGGCATCGTCCCGCTCGAGTTCCAGGACGTGGAGCGCCTGCAGATCGCCATCGGCGGCCAGATCCGCGGCTACCGGCCCGAGGACCACTTCAGCCGCCAGGAGCTGACGCTCTACGACAAGTTCACCCAGTTCGGGCTGCTCGCGGCCGCCGAGGCGATGGCGCAGTCGGGGCTTGTCGTGACCGAGGCGCTGGCCGAGCGCGCCGGCGTCATCCTCGGCACCGCCGGGGGTGGATTGCAGACGCAGGACGAGAACTACCGCCAGGTCTACGAGGAGGGCAAGAACCGGGTGCATCCGTTCGTGGTGCCGCGTCTGATGAACAATGCGGCCGCGAGCCACGTCTCGATGATCCACGGGCTGCAGGGGCCGAGCTATACGGTCGCGACCGCCTGTTCTTCCTCGAACCACGCGATGGGCCAGGCCTTTCACCTGATCCGCGGCGGGCTGGCCGATGCGATCGTGACCGGCGGCAGCGAGAGCATGCTATGCTTCGGCGGCATCAAGGCCTGGGAGGGGTTGCGGGTGATGTCGAAGGACGGCTGCCGGCCGTTCTCGGCCAACCGCAACGGCATGGTCCAGGGCGAGGGGGCGGCGGTGTTCGTCTTCGAGGAGTATGAGCACGCCCGCGCGCGGGGGGCCGAGATCCTCGCGGAGGTGGCGGGGTTCGCGATGACCTCGGATGCCTCGGACATCGTGATGCCGAGCACCCGCGGCGCGGTGCGGGCGATGCAGGGCGCGCTGCGCGACGCGGGGCTCGCCCCGGAAGCGATCGGCTATATCAACGCCCACGGCACCGGCACGACCGCCAACGACCGCAGCGAATGCGCCGCGGTGCGCGAGGTCTTCGGCGCGCATGCCGACCGGCTGATGATCTCCTCGACCAAGTCGATGCACGGGCATGTGATCGGCGGCACGGGAGCGGTGGAGCTGGTCGCCTGCCTGATGGCGCTGAACGAGGGGGTAATCGCGCCGACGATCAACTATGACGCCCCCGATCCCGAATGCGACCTCGACGTGGTGCCGAACACGGCGCGCCGGGTGGAGGGCGTGCAGGCGGTGATGAGCAACGCCTTCGCCTTTGGCGGGCTGAACGCGGTGGTGATCGTCAAGAAGCTCGGCTGAGGCCGCTTCGATCGAAGCGCCCGCGCCCTGAGCCGCGGCTCAGGGCGCGGGCGGCACGGGCGATCAGTTCGGCGCTTCCAGCGACTCGTAGGCCATCGTGAAACCGTCGAGCGACAGCGGCACGGTGATCGGCGTGTCCGGCGCGCCGACGGAGACCAGCGTGATGTTCGCCTTGCTGCCGCGCTTCATCGAACCGAGCGAGGCCTCGCTCAGCCCGAAGCGGGCGAAGCAGCCGACCTGCGAGCACCAGTTGAACGGGAAGGACCGCCGCTCGCCGCCGTCGATCTGGATCACGACGCCGTCGTTGAGCAGCGTGCCGAGCGGCGTGACGATCGTGGCGCCGGCCTCGACCTCGCCGCCCGCGGGCAGCTTGAGCAGGCTCACCTCGGCCACCGGGTTCTGCTGGGGATCGAGGGCGAGCTGGTACATGAAACAGTCCGCCCCGTCGGGCAGGCAGCGGACCTCCCAGTCGCCGAAGGTGTCGCGCACCGTCTCCAGCACCTCGCCGGCTGCCGGGTCGCCCGCGGCATCCGGCGCATCGGCGCCGGTGGAGGTGTCGGGCGCATCCGCGCCCGCAGCGGCGGCATCGGGCGCGTCCGTGCCATCGGTCGCAGCCGGGGGGCTCGTCTCGGGTGCTGCAACGGAAGGCGTCTCCGTCTGCTCACCCGGCGCTTCGGAGCCAAGCGCCTCGGCCGCGGGAGCGTCCGGCGCGGGCTCGACCTCCACCGGAGCGGTCATCTCCGGCTCGTCCATCGGCTCGGCGTTCGGCGTCACCGCGGGCTCGGCCGCCTGCGCCTCGGTCTGCGGCTCGTCGGCGGTGGCGGGCGCCTGGGCCTCCTGCGCCGCGACGGAAGTCGCCAGCGCCAGCCCCATGGCGGCCGCGATCAGCGGGTAAGCGTGAAACTGCATTCTGCTCGCGTCCTTCGTTGATTACGCCCGGCGGGAGTGTCACTCCACGTGCGACCTGTCAACCGGAGCTCCCGCGGCCGCGATGGCAGGCCCGACACGTTCGCGCGATCTGTGCCGAAGTAAAAAGGGCACCGTTCTGGCACCCTTTTCCCCGCTTTCGCGACTTTCCCTGTCGGACTGGCCGAACTCTGTCGCTGGAAGCTACGCGAGATGAGAAACCGGGTCAAGCGCGGCGCACAAGTGCACCGATCACAAAAGGTAAACGCACGAAAAAAGGCCGCAGAGCGAACTCTGCGGCCAGTACAACAGGGAGGAAGTCGCGCGTTCCGGAACCGGACTGGCCCCGAAACACCATCACAACCTAGGCGGGAGTGGTTAACAATCGTTTACCATAGCGCGCGGTCATGCGAGCTTGCGGATGCGCAGCCGCGTCAGCCGGTTGTTCTGCCGCTCGAGCACCTCGAAGCGGAAGCCGTGAAAGCTGAACACCTGGCCCGTGTTCGGGATCGCCTGGGCCTCGTGGATCACCAGGCCCGCGACGGTGTTGGCCTCCTCGTCGGGCAGGTTCCAGTCGCAGGCGCGGTTGATGTCGCGGATCGTCACCACCCCCTCGACCTCGACCGCCCCGTCGGCCTGTGGCTCGATGCCGCCCGGGGTCTCGGTGTCGTGCTCGTCGGAAATGTCGCCCACGATCTCCTCGAGGATGTCCTCGAGCGTGATCAGCCCCTGGAGCGCGCCGTATTCGTCGACCACCAGCGCGAAATGCGACTTGCGGCGGAGGAACTCGCGCATCTGCTCGTCGAGCGGCGTGGTCTCCGGCACGAAGTAGGGCTCCATCGCCACGTCCATCACGTTGAAGCTCGTGAGGTTCTCCAGGCCGCCCTGGGTGCCGCGCACCAGCTTGTCCACGGCGCGCGACAGGTCCTTGGCGTGGATGATGCCGACGATGTTCTCGGGCTCGTTGCGGTAGATCGGGATGCGGGTGTGCGCGGAATTGATCGCCTGGCCGAGGATCGCGGCCGGGTCGGCGTCGGCGTCGATCATCTCGATGTCGCGCCGGTGCAGCATCACCTCCTCGACCTGGCGCTGGCCGAGATCGAGCGCGCCGAGCAGCCGGTCGCGGTCGGCCTTCTCCACCGCGCCCTCGGAATGGTGCAGTGCTATGGCGCCGGCGATCTCCTGCTGGGCGGCGAGGAAGTTCGCCTGCGGGTCGGTCTGGACCCCGAAGAGCCGGAGCACGAACCGCACGAAGGCACGCACGGCGTTGACCACCGGCGACAGCGCCAGCACCACCGCCCGGATCGTCCGCGCCACCCGGCTCGCCAGGGTCTCGGGATTGGTGATCGCGTAGGTCTTGGGCATCACCTCCGAGAAGACCAGCACCAGCGCCGTCATCACCACCGTCGCCACCGCCACGCCACTGTCGCCGAAGAGCATCGTGAAGAGGCTGGTCGCGAGCGAGGCGGCGAGGATGTTGACGAGGTTGTTGCCCAGCAATATCGCGCCGATCAGCCGCTCCTTGTCCTCGATCAGCTGCAGCGCCGTCACCGCTCCCCGGTCGCCCTTGTCGGCCAGCGCATGCAGCTTGCCGCGGCTCGCGGTGGTCAGCGCGGTCTCGGAGCCCGAGAACAGGCCCGAAAGCACCAAGAGCACCAGGATCGCGGCACCGGTGCCCCAGACCGCCACGTCGAACAATTCTCCGGCTCCGGTTTCCATTTGCTCTCTCACTTCGGACGGGTGCGGCTCGAGGAGGTTATGAGGTCAGCCGGTCCCGGCTTCAAGCGCGGCCGGCTCGGCCAGCGGGTGCTTCTCGAGCACCAGCTCGCGCAGGCGCGCCTCGAGCACATGCGTGTATATCTCGGTCGTGGCGATGCTCGCGTGGCCGAGCAGCGTCTGGATCACGCGCAGATCCGCCCCATGCGCCAGCAGATGCGTGGCGAAGGCGTGGCGCAGGGTGTGCGGCGACACGCGGCTCGCGTCGATGCCGGCCGCGCGCGCGAGGTCCTTGATCAGCCCGAAGAATCGCTCGCGGGTCATGTGGCCCCGGCGGCCGCGCGCGGGGAAGAGATGCGCCGAGCGCGGACGGCCCGCAGCCATCCGCTCGGCCTCGGTCGCGTCGCGCACCGCGAGCCACGAGATGAGCGCCGTGCGCGCCGGTGGCGACAGCGGCACCATCCGCTCGCGCCCGCCCTTGCCGCGCACCAGGATCATCCGCGGATCGCCGCGCACCGACGCGACCGGCAGCGACACCAGCTCGCTGACCCTGAGCCCGGTGGCATAGAGGATCTGCATCAGACAGACGTCGCGCGTGCGCTCGGCCTCGCTGCGCCCCAGGTGCTCCGCCGCCTCGAGCAGCCGGTCGACCTCGGTCTCGCTCAGGCTGCCGGGCAGGGTACGCCTGCGCGCGGGGCCGCGGATCAGCGCCGCCGGATCGTCGGGGCGCCACCCCTCGAGATAGGCGAAGCGGTAGAGCTGGCGGATCGCCGACAGCCGCCGCGCCCGCGTGGCCACGGCCATGCCGCGAGCGTCGAGCGCCACCAGATAGGCCTCGATGTCCTCGCGCCCCGCCGAGGCGAGGTCGCGGCCGCATGAGCCGAGGAACGCGCCGAAGTCGCCGAGGTCGCGCGCATAGGCCATGAGCGTGTTGCGCGCCGCGTCGCGTTCGGCCTGGATCGCCTCGAGAAAGCGTGGCACCCATGTCCCCGACATCGGGCTCAGCCGCCGCCGAGCAGCAGCGTCTGGAGCGCGATGCGCCGCGCGCACAGCCCCTGGCCTGCGCGTTCGAGCGCGAAGAGCGCGTCGCGCAGCGCCGATGGATCGACCCCGATCCCCGCCGACAGCAGGTCGAGCGCCAGGAGCATCGCCTCGCCCTGCCGGCCGTCCGCGAGCGCCTCGGCCAGGCGGCTCTGGCGCGGACCTTCGGGCGCACCGCCCGCAAGACCCGCAAGCGCTGCGCGTGCCAGGTCGCTCGCGCCCTCGAGCGGCGGCGCAGGGGCGGCGGGATCGGCGATGGCGAGGAGCCGCTCCACCTCCGGCTCGGGGTCGGGCCCGGCGGCGCGGCGCGCGGCTTCGGTCTTGCCGCCGAGCAGCAGCAGCTCGACCAGAACCCGGCGCGCCGGCGCATCGAGCGCGGCGGTCTCGATCTCGGCGAGCTTCGGCGCGTATTCCTGCGCGAAGGCAGTCCGCACGCCGCGCGCGTAGAGCGCAGCATCGGCCGCGCGCAGCGCCGGGCCGATGCGCGCGGCGGGCCCCTTGTCCAAGCGCGCGTCGAGCGTCTGCACCACGGCGGCGCGGTCCCAGACGCCGCCCGAGGCTGCAGGCTCGCCGGCACGATAGGCCGCGAACAGCACCGGGGGCGGCACGGCACCCGACAGCACCAGCCGCTCCGCCGCGCCGATCCGCACGCGCATCGGCGCGCGCGCGCTCACGTCGCTGTGGAGGAAGGCGAGCGGCAGTGCCCCGCGCGGTCGCGGCAACCCGACCGCCTCGCGCATCATGAAGTCGAGCCCGGTCAGCGGCTCGGCGATCGGCGGCGGCGGCTCGCCCTCGAAGATCTCGGGATCGAGAAAGCGCGCGAGGAGCTGCTGTTGCTCGGGCGCGATGGAACCGACGTTCTCGCCGAGCGTCAGCGTGATCTCCGCGGCGTTCCAGTCCCCCGCGCGCGCCAGGCAGAACACGCGCGCCGGCAGCGTCGGCGACAGCTGCGGGTTGTCGCGCAACGCCGCGCACGGCGCCTCGGCCCGCTCGAGCAGGAGGCCGGTGTCGAACCAGCGCCGGAACAGCTCGGTAGTGTCGGGCCCCGCGCGCGCCATCAGAGTCTCGGCCTCCTCGAGCGCGCCGATCTCGAGCAGCCGGTCGAGCCGGGCGATCAGGAGGCCGGCTTCCGCGTCCGCGCCCCGCGGCGGCACCGCTTCGGCGAGCAACAGCCGCAGGAACAGCGCGCGGGCCTCCGGCACGCCGGTGAGCGGCTGCGCGAGGATCAGCTCGCGCACCCGCTCGGCCGGCGTTTCGCCCCACAGGTCGGCCTTAAAGCCGGTGCGCTCCGGCGGCAGCAGCCCGGCCGCGTCGCGGCTGACGTCGCCGAGCGGCGTGACGGTGATCGTGCGCTCCTCGCTCGCGGCGGGCGCGAATTCCCCGGGGGCGGTGCCGGGAGGGTCGCTGAAGACGCTGGCCTTTTCGGGTGTCTCGAGACTCCGGGACAGCCAGGGGATCGCGCTCAGAGGCTCCGCCGCCACCGCCACCGCCGGCGCCAGCAGCAGCGCCGCCAGTACCCGGCCCATGCGCCTCATCGTGCCTCGATCGGCAGCGAGATCTCGCGGCGCGGCGCGGGAAGGTCCGAGAAGATGGCAAAGCCCAGAAGCGCCAGCACGGCGGCGAGCGCAAGATATGCCACCGCTCTGACCAGCAACCGCATTTTCACCTGCTCTGGTGTGCCGGCTTGACCGCCGCATCTTGTCCTGTTCAATCGGGCGAGAACCCGCGGCCCCGTCCGATAGCCTCGGGCGCGACCATACCCTGCCCGAGGACAATCGGCAATTGCCATGATCGACCCCTCGCGTCCCCTCGCCGGCGCCGACCTCCGCGGCGGCCGGGTCAGGCTCTCTCGGACGCTTGTGCTCGTCGGTCTGATGGGCGCGGGCAAGACCAGCGTCGGCAAGCAGCTGGCCGCGATCCTCGGCGTGCCCTTCGTCGACAGCGACCACGAGATCGAGGCCGCCGCGGGCATGGCCGTGGCCGACATCTTCACGACGCTGGGCGAGCCCGCGTTCCGCGACGGCGAGCGGCGGGTGATCGCGCGGCTGCTCTCGGAAAACCCACGGGTGCTCGCGACCGGGGGCGGCGCCTTCGTCGATGCGCGCACCCGCGCCGAGATCGCTCGCCGCGCGACTTCGGTCTGGCTGCGCGCCGATCTCGACCTGCTGTGGAGCCGGGTCCGCGACCGCCCCGGCCGGCCGCTGCTCGAGGCCGAAGACCCGCGCGGCGTCCTGGCGGCCCTCTCGGAGGCGCGCGCGCCGGTCTATGCCTGCGCCGACGTCACCGTCGACAGCCGCCGCGGCGCCGGCCACGCCGCGACCGCGGCCGACATCATCGCCGCGGTGCGCGAGCGCGACGCAGCCGACCCCGGCCGGCCGCCGACGCTGGAGCTCCTCGCGCCATGAGCACCGTCACCGTCACCGTGCCGCTCGGCGCGCGCGCCTACGACATCCGCATCGGTGCGGGGCTCCTCGCGCGCGCCGGCGCCGAGATCGCGCCGCTGCTCGCCCGCAGGCGCGTGGCGATCCTGACCGAGACGCGGGTCGAAGCGCTGCACCTGCCGGCGCTCGTGGGCGGGCTCGCCGCCGCCGGCATCGAGGCGCGGACGCTCGCGCTGCCGCCGGGCGAAGCCACCAAGGGCTGGGCGGGGCTGGAGCGCGCGGTGGAATGGCTGATCGCCGAGCGCGTCGGGCGCGACGACCTGGTCTTGGCCTTCGGCGGCGGGGTGATCGGCGATCTCGTGGGCTTCGCCGCGGCGATCCTGCGCCGCGGCGTGGGCTTCGTGCAGATCCCCACGACCCTGCTCGCGCAGGTCGACAGCTCGGTCGGCGGCAAGACCGGCATCAACTCGCCGCTCGGCAAGAACCTGGTCGGCGCCTTCCACCAGCCGCGCCTCGTGCTGATCGACACGGGCCTGCTCGAGACGCTGCCACGGCGCGACCTCGTCGCAGGCTACGGCGAGGTGGCGAAATACGGGCTGCTCGGCGACGCCGCCTTTTTCGCCTGGCTCGAAGTCAATGGTCCCGCCCTTGCGGCGGGCGATCCCGCGGCGCGACTCCACGCGGTGCGGCGCGCCTGCGAGATGAAGGCTGCGATCGTCGCGCGCGACGAGACCGAGACAGGGGAGCGCGCCCTCCTCAACCTCGGCCACACCTTCGGCCATGCGCTCGAGGCCGCGACCGGGTATACCGACCGGCTGCTGCATGGCGAGGGCGTGGCGATCGGCTGCCTGCTCGCCTTCGAGCTCAGCCGCGCGCTCGGCCTCTGCGCCCAGGAGCTTCCCGGGCGCGTGGCGGCGCATTTCGCGGCGATGGGCATGAGGCGGAGCCTCGCCGACATCCCCGGTCCCTTGCCCGACGCGGCCGGGCTGATCGCGCTGATGGGCCAGGACAAGAAGGTCCGCGACGGCCGCCTGGCCTTCATCCTCGCCCGCGACATCGGCGAGACCTTCGTCGCGCGCGATGTCGAACTGGCCGCGGTTTGCGCCGTGCTCGCGGAGGCTCTCGCCGCGCGACGCGCGTGAGGCGAGCACCGCGCCCAGCGCCACACGGTCGCCGCGAGGGCGGCCCAGACGAGGAACGGCTGGCGCATCGACGGGTCCGGGGCAGGGGCAAGCACGAGGCAGCATCGAGCGGCTTGCCATTCCGCGCAATGCGATTACAACCAGATTAAGTTAACAATCCGGCGATGGTTCGCGGCTTACGTCAATACTTCCGCGATTCGCTCCGGCAAGGGGTCTCCCGATGCAGACTTGTGCCCGCCGCTTCGTCCTGTCGCTGGCCGCGGTCGTGGCGGCCACCGGCGGGTATGCCGCGGCAGCGGCCGCTCAGACGGTGGGGGCGCGGGCGACGGTGCTGGGCGGCATCAAGACCTCTCCCGCCTATTTCGGCTCGGACGAGTACGAGGCGGCGCCGACCTTCAGCCTGACGCTCGACTACCTGCGGCTTCCCGGCGGCTTCCAGATCGGCGATCCCGCCCCCTCGGGCGAGATCTACGGGTTCAAGCCGCGCTTCTCCTTCCGCTACGTCACAGAGCGCGACGTGTCGGACCATCCCGAGCTCGCGGGCCTCGACGATGTCGATACCGCGGTCGAGCTCGGCGCCGGCCTCGGCTACGAGGCGCGCGACTTCCGGGTCTTCGCCGACGTGCGCAACGGTGTCGTCGGGCATCACGACTGGGTGGGTGTCGTCGGCGCCGATGCGATCGTGCGCCCCAGCGACGCGCTGACGCTGACCGCCGGTCCCCGCGTCAACTTCGGCGACGAAGGCTTCGCCGATACCTATTTCGGCATCTCCGGGGCGGAGGCCGCGGCGTCGGGCCTCGACCCCTACGACCCCTCGGGCGGCCTCACCTCGGTCGGTGTCGAGCTCTCCGCGCGCTACTCGCTCTCGGATCGCTGGGGGGTGGAGGGCGTCGCCGCCTACGACCGCCTGGTGGACGACGCCGCCGACTCGCCGATCGTCGGCCTCGGCTCCGAGGACCAGTACGAGCTGCGCCTCGGCCTCACCCGCGAGATCAGCCTCGGTTTCTGAGCCTACGCCGCCCGCGGCGGCGCGAAACATCTTAACGAGTTGTAAAAACGCCGCTTTTTTTACTAACGTTTTCAAGGGGGGAAGCCCGCTTTCACAGTGAAAGGCCGTGAAAGCCGCTTGCCGCCTCAGCCGCCGCCGGCCTCCTGCGCCCGCTGGCGGGCGAGACCGCTGTCGACGTCCGAGACCCCGAGCAGGCTCGCGACCAGCCGCAGGAACCCGTGCTCGTCGGCGTGGATCCCGTCGGCGATCGCGACCCGCCACAGCGCCTCGACCACCCCCTCGCGGTCCTCGTAGGGCACCGCGTCCTTGATGGTGCGGGTGAAGCGGACCGTGTCCGGCGCCTGCGCCTCGATCGCCTCGGCCTCGCCACGCAGCGTCTCTACCGCGCCCGCGTCGAGCCGGTAGCGCTGCGCCAGCACCCGGTCGATCCGGTCGCGTTCTTCGGGGCTGTAGCGCCCGTCGGCGCGCGCGAGCCGCACCATCAAAGCTGCGAGCGCCAGCCGGCTGTCGGTGGGCGAGAGCGGATCGGGACTGTCGGGGCCGGCGAGGCGGCGGAGGAGTTCGTTGAGCATGGGGCGATTATAGCCTCGCGCGCGGCTCAGACCAGTCGCGATTGCTCGACCGCGGCGCGGATGAAATCCGCGAACAGCGGATGCGGCGCGAAGGGCTTGGATTTCAGCTCCGGGTGGAACTGCACGCCCACGTACCAGGGATGACCTGGGATCTCGACGATCTCCGGCAGCCGCCCGTCCGGCGAGATGCCCGAGAAGCGCAGCCCGCAGGCCTCCAGCCGCTCGCGCCAGGTCATGTCGACCTCGTAGCGGTGCCGGTGCCGCTCCGAGATCGCCGTCGCCCCGTAGATGCGCGCCACCTGACTGCCTTCCGCCAGCATCGCATCGTAGGCGCCGAGCCGCATCGTGCCGCCCTTGGCGTCGGAGGCCGAGCGCTTGATCGTCCGGTTGCCTTCCACCCATTCCTTCAGATGATAGATCACCGGCGTGAACCGCCGTGCCCCGGCCTCGTGATCGAACTCCTCCGAGCCCGCATCCTCGATCCCCAGCAGGTCGCGCGTCGCCTCGATCACCGCCATCTGCATGCCGAGGCAGATCCCGAGGTACGGCACCTTGCGGTTGCGCGCGAATTTCGCCGCATGCACCATCCCCTCGGTGCCGCGCTCGCCGAAGCCGCCGGGCACGAGGATCGCGTGGTAGCCCTCGAGCAGGGGGGCGATCTTCGCCTCGTCGTCGAACAGCTCGCTGTCGAGCCAGTCCGCCCGGACCTTCACCCGGTTGGCGATGCCCCCGTGCGTCAGCGCCTCCGCGATCGACTTGTAGGCGTCCTCGAGCTGGGTGTACTTGCCGACGATGCCGATCCGGACCTCGCCCTCGGGATTGTGGATCCGGTCGACCACGTCCTCCCACTTTTCCAGGTTTGGCCGCGGCGCCGGGGCGATCCCGAAGGCGTCGAGCACCGCCTGGTCGAGCCCCTCGCGGTGATAGGCCAGCGGCGCCTCGTAGATCGAGCCGAGATCCTGCGCCGCGATCACCGCCTCCGCCCGCACGTTGCAAAAGAGCGCCAGCTTCTCGCGCTCCTTCGGCGGGATCGGGCTCTCCGAGCGGCAGACCAGCACGTCGGGGGCGATGCCGATCGAGCGCAGCTCCTTGACCGAATGCTGCGTCGGCTTGGTCTTCAGCTCTCCCGACGCCGCCAGATAGGGCAGCAGCGTCAGATGCATGAAGATGCACTGGCCCCGTGGCATATCCTGGCCGAACTGGCGGATCGCCTCGAAGAACGGCAGCCCCTCGATGTCGCCCACCGTGCCGCCGATCTCACAGAGCATGAAGTCCACCTCTGCCTCGCCGATGCGCAGGAAGTTCTTGATCTCGTCGGTCACGTGCGGAATGACCTGAATGGTCTTGCCGAGATAGTCGCCGCGGCGCTCCTTCTCCAGCACGTTGGAATAGACCCGCCCTGCCGAGATCGAATCCGACCGCCGAGCCGCGACCCCGGTGAAGCGCTCGTAATGCCCCAGGTCGAGGTCGGTCTCCGCTCCGTCGTCGGTCACGAACACCTCGCCGTGCTCGAACGGGCTCATCGTGCCGGGATCGACATTGAGATATGGATCGAGCTTGCGCAGCCGCACCGTGTAGCCGCGCGCTTGCAGCAGCGCCCCCAACGCGGCCGAGGCCAGCCCCTTGCCGAGCGAGGAGACGACGCCGCCGGTGATGAAAACGTAGCGAGCCATCGCTCAGGCGACCCCCGTGTCCTGGTTGCTTCCGATGCGTCGGGCACCCGATGGCCCACGGGACTCAATTTATACGGGAAGACGCGTCCCGCTACAAGAACAGGTGCCGCAACATCCTGTAGGGCCGGGCGTCGCTGCAACCACGGGTTAGATAATCCGCCTGATCAATCGGGGACCGGCGGCGCGACCGGACCTTCGCCCACCGGTGCGAGGGCGGGCGCCGGCGCCGGCGGCAGCAGATCGCTCTGCGGCAGCGTCGGGAGGCCCGGCTCCGCCGGCTGCGTTGTCGTCGTCCCGAGCCGATCGATCACCGATGTGACGCCTGCGTCCCGCGCGCTCAGCACCGTCAGCGCAAGGCTGGTGACGACGAAGCTCGCGCCGAGCACCCAGGTGAGCTTGGACAGCGCCGTCGCGGCGCCGCGGCCCGAGATGGCGCCGCCGCCGCCGATCCCCAGCCCACCGCCCTCGGACCGCTGCAGCAACACGACCACGATCCGCGCGAA
>JBBQRM010000026.1:0-14682 GCA_038214855.1 Rhodobacterales bacterium
TCGAGAGCGCCAACGACTACTGGATCATCTACAAGCTCGCCGAGCGGCTCGGCTTCGCGCCAGAGATGTTCAAGAACATCGAGCTCAAGAACGGCAAGTTCGGCGTCGAGCCGAGCGCGGAATCGATCCTGCGCGAGATCAACCGCGGCGGCTTCTCCACCGGCTATTGCGGCCAGAGCCCGGAGCGGCTGAAGGCGCATCTGAAGCATCAGGACAAGTTCGACCTCGTGACCCTGCGCGCGCCCGCCGATGCCGAGGAGGTGGGCGGCGATTATTACGGGCTGCCCTGGCCCTGCTGGGGCAAGCCCGAGATCCGGCACCCGGGCACGCCGATCCTCTACAACACCAACCTCGCGATCAAGGACGGCGGCGGCACCTTCCGCGCCCGCTTCGGGGTGGAGCGCGACGGGGAGAACCTGCTCGCCGAGGGGAGCTATTCCAAGGACAGCGAGCTGACCGACGGCTACCCCGAGTTCACGATGGCGGTGCTGAAGCAGCTCGGCTGGGACGGCGATCTGAGCGCCGAGGAGCGCGCCGCGATCGAGAAACAGGCCGGCGGCGACCCGGAGGCCGTGGACAAGGTGAGCTGGTCCACGGACCTGTCGGGCGGCATCCAGCGGGTGGCGATCGCGCATGGCTGTACGCCCTACGGCAACGCCAAGGCGCGGGCGGTCGCCTGGAACCTGCCCGATCCGGTGCCGACCCAC
The DNA here is from genome assembly GCA_038214855.1 of Rhodobacterales bacterium. Taxonomy (GTDB): domain Bacteria; phylum Pseudomonadota; class Alphaproteobacteria; order Rhodobacterales; family Rhodobacteraceae; genus Amaricoccus. The sequence goes on from JBBQRM010000026.1 coordinate 708, forward strand.
CGCGAGCCGATCTACTCGCCGCGCCCCGATCTGGTGGCGGACTACCCGACACTGCCCGATGCGCGGCAGTACCGGGTTCCCAACATCGGCTTCTCCGTCCAGCAGGCGGCGGTCGAGGCCGGCATCGCGACCGATTTCCCGCTGATCCTCACCTCCGGGCGGCTGGTGGAATACGAGGGCGGCGGCGAGGAGACGCGCTCGAACCGCTGGCTCGCCGAGCTCCAGCAGGAGATGTTCGTCGAGATAAACCCCGCCGACGCCGAGGCGCGCGGCATCGTCGATGGCGCGGAGGTCTGGGTGACGGGCCCCGAGAGCAATTCAAAGGCCCGCGTCAAGGCGCTGGTGACCGAGCGGGTGGGGCCGGGCGTGGCCTTCATGCCGTTCCACTTCGCGGGCTGGTTCATGGGCGAGGACCAGCGCGACAACTATCCCATCGGCACCGACCCGATCGTTCTGGGCGAGTCGGTCAACGTCATCACCACCTACGGCTACGATCCGGTGACGAACATGCACGAGGGCAAAGCCACCCTCTGCCAGATCGCAGCGGCCTGAGGGGGATTTGAGTCATGGCACGGATGAAGTTCCTCTGCGACGCCGACCGCTGCATCGAGTGCAACGCCTGCGTCACTGCCTGCAAGAACGAGCACGAGGTGCCCTGGGGCATCAACCGCCGCCGGGTGGTGACGATCAACGACGGCCTGCCCGGCGAGCGGTCGGTGTCGATGGCCTGCATGCATTGCACCGACGCGCCCTGCGCCGCGGTCTGCCCGGTCGATTGCTTTTACACCACGCTCGACGGGGTGGTGCTGCATTCCAAGGACATCTGCATCGGCTGCGGCTATTGCTTCTACGCCTGCCCCTTCGGGGCGCCGCAGTATCCGCGGGTCGGCAACTTCGGCTCGCGCGGCAAGATGGACAAATGCACCTATTGCGCCGGCGGACCAGAGGAGGACCTGACGCTGTCGGAATACGAGAAATACGGCGCCAACCGCCTCGCCGAAGGCAAGCTGCCGCTCTGCGCCGAGATGTGCTCGACCAAGTCGCTGCTCGCCGGGGACGGCGACATCATCGCCGAGATCTACCGCGAGCGGGTGGTCACGCGCGGCTACGGCTCGGGCGCCTGGGGCTGGCGGACCGCCTATGGCGAGACGGTCACCGTCTGAGCGGTGGATCGAGGGCGGCGCGGGGCGCGATCAGAAAATGCGAAAATTGGTTCACCTTTAGAATCATAGACTTGCTATAGGTTTCAAGTTGGACACCCTCAGGTCCGGCTGCACGAAAGGAGCGATGATGACCCAGCTCTCGACCCTCGCCCGCATGGTCGCCCTTCTGGTGGCGCTGGCGCTCGCGACCGGGCTCGGGGCGCCCGCGTCGGCCCAGGACCAGATCAATCCGACCGAGCTGTCGGTCAACGAGGCGGCCCTGCTCCAGGCGCTCGGCGAGGACGGCGAGATCAAGGGCCGCGTCACGATCCCCGACGAGCGCGCCGCGGGCCTGATCAAGCCCGGCGGCCGCGAGTGGCGGCAGACCCACAACGAGACGGTGTTCTCGGTGGTGGTCTGGAGCTCCCTGATCATGCTGGCGCTGCTCGCCGTCTTCTACCTGATCCGCGGCCGCATCCGGCTCCATCGCGGCTTCTCCGGCCGCAAGGTCCGGCGGTTCAACGCCATCGAGCGGTTCGCCCACTGGCTGATCGCGGTGCCATTCATCCTGCTGGCGCTGACCGGGCTCAACCTCGTGGTCGGTCGCTACGTGGTGCAGCCGCTGGTCGGGCCCTACGCTTTCGGCGAGATCACCCAGTTCGGCAAGCTGTCGCACAACTTCCTCGCCTGGCCGTTCATGCTCGGCCTCGTCATCGTCTTTGCGCTGTGGATTAAGGACAACATCCCCTCCAAGCTCGACGCGAACTGGCTCAAGCACGGCGGCGGCATGATGTCGAAGAACGGCGTCCACCCGCCGGCGCGCCGCTTCAACGCCGGCCAGAAGCTCGTGTTCTGGGCGGTGGTGCTCGGCGGCGGCGCGCTGTCGGCGACCGGCGTCTTCCTGGTCTTCCCCGCGCTTCTCGGCGCACCCGAGACCTGGCAGCTCGTCCAGGTGATCCACGGCCTGACCGCGGGCGTGATGGGTGCTGTGATCCTGGGCCACATCTACATCGGCACGCTCGGCATGGAAGGCGCCTTCACGGCGATGGGCAGCGGCGAAGTCGATGCGAACTGGGCGCGCGAGCACCATTCGCTCTGGGCCGAGGAGAAGCTCGGCACGGCCCCGGCCCGCGACGGCGCTCCGCGCGGGACCGGCGGGATCGCCCCGGCGGAATAGGCGCGCGGCAGGGTTCGTGGCGGATGCGGGCGCCGTCCGCACGGCGCTGGCGCAAGTCAGGTTGCCCGACGGTCGATCGCTGACCGAGGCCGGGCCGCGGCTCGACATCCGCCCCGACCGCATTGCCCTGTCGCTCGAGGCGCCAGCGGACGCAGTGGCGGCGATGGAGCCGGTGCGGCGCGCGGCCGAAGCCGCCCTGCGGGCCCTCGCCCCCGAAGCGCGGATCCTCGTGACCCTAACCGCCGAGCATGCGGCGCCGAACGAGCCGCCCGGAGAGGCGGCCGACGCGCCTGCGACCGGCGCGCTGCCGGGTGTTGCGAGGGTAATCGCGGTCGCATCCGGCAAGGGCGGGGTGGGAAAGTCCACGACCGCCTGCAACCTGGCGCTGGCGCTACGCGCACGGGGGCTGCAGGTGGGGCTGCTCGATGCCGACATCTACGGTCCCTCCGCGCCGCGGCTCTTCGGGCTCACGGGCCAGCCAAGGGTGGCGGAGGGACGGGTGCTGCGGCCGCTCGACGGGTTCGGGGTCAAGGTGATGTCGATCGGGTTTCTGATCGACCCGGAGGCGGCGCTGGTCTGGCGCGGGCCGATGGTGGTCTCGGCGATCACCCAGATGCTGCGCGAGGTCGCCTGGGCGCCGCTCGACGTGCTGGTGGTGGACCTGCCGCCCGGCACCGGCGACGCGGCGCTGGCCGTCGCCCAGACGGTGCCGCTCGACGGCGCGGTGATCGTCTCGACGCCCCAGGACCTGGCGCTGATCGACGCGCGCCGCGGCATCGCGATGTTCGCGCGGCTCGACGTGCCCATTCTGGGGCTGATCGAGAACATGGCGCATTTCACCTGCACGACCTGTGGAACGGTTCACGCGATCTTCGGCCACGGAGGCGCGCGCGCCGAGGCCGCCCGGCTCGGGGTGCCGTTCCTGGGCGAGGTGCCGTTGACGCTGGCTTTGCGCGAGGCCTCCGACGATGGCCGGCCGCCGACGGCGATCGATCCCGACGGGCCGCTGGCCGCCGCCTATGCGCAGATCGCAGGCCGGCTCCTGACGTCGCTCGTGCCGGTCGGGCGCACGCGATGATGGCCATGGACGCGATTTCGCGTCGCACCTATACTGGCTTCGATCCGGAGGGAGGGGTGCGATGAAGGTCTTCCTGCTATCGACGGCGGTCGCCGTGCTCCTGGCGCTCTTCGCCTCCTACGTGCTCAACAGCCGCTATCAGTATACCGCCTATGAGGCCTATACCGATGCGGGTGTCCGGCTCGGCGATCCTGGCGACAACCTCGTCGACTGGCAGTGATCGACGCAAGGGGCTGGACCTGGGAAAGGGGCTGCGCTATAGCCCGGCGGCCTGTTCCGGCGTAGCTCAGTGGTAGAGCAGTTGACTGTTAATCAATTGGTCGTAGGTTCGAATCCTACCGCCGGAGCCACATACCCGTGCCGCTGCATCCCGGATCGGGGCGAGCATCGGATCCTCCCATCGTTTGACAGGTGAAAGAACCTGTGTGACGCTCCTGTGCGGACCAACAGGGTTCGTGAAGTGCGGGCGAAGACCTGTGCGACAGGGGGGATGACGACATGAAGACGACCACACGGCTCGCGGGCGCGCTGATGGCGGCGGCGGCGGTTTTTGCAGCACCCGCTTGCGTGCTGGCGAAGACCTTCTACTGGGTCTCGCACGGCTCGCCCGCCGACCCGGTCTGGACCTATTTCCTCGCCGGCGCCGAGCAATGGGCCGAGGATACCGGCAACACCGTCAACACCTCGTTCCACAGCGGCGACGTCGCCTCGCATCAGGAGGCGGTTCGCGCGGCGATCGCGGCCGGCGCCGACGGCATCACCACGTCGAGCCCCGATCCCGGCAGCCTGGTGGAGGTCGCGGGCGAGGCCAACGCTGCGGGCATCCCGATCATCAACTTCAACACCCCGGACCCTTCGGCGCCGTTCGACGCCTATGTCGGCGGCGATCTCGTCGTCTACGGGCGGAGCTGGGCGCAGTACCTGGTCGACAACGGTCTGGTGGAGGAGGGCGACTTCGTCTGGATGCCGGTCGAGGTTCCGGGCGCCACCTACGGCGTGCAGGAGGAGGAGGGGATCGCGGAGGTCTTCGAGCCGATGGGCGTCACCTGGGAGGTGACCGACGCGACGCTCGACCAGGCCGAGATCATCACCCGGATGTCGGACTACATGACTGCCAACGGCGACCGGATCGATGCGATCATCGGCCTCGGCGATCTGGTGACCGGCTCGATCAAGCGCGTGTTCGACCAGGTGGGGGTCGCGGCGGGCGACATCCCGGTCGTCGGCTGGGGCAACTCGCTCGACACGACCAAGGAGGTGCTGGAGGGCTATGTCAACGCCGCGCAGTGGCAGGACCCGCAGGCGACGAGCTACATCGCGCTGTCGATGGCGGCGATGGCGGCGAGCGGCATTCCCCCGGGCTTCGACGTGATCACCGGGGCGCTCTACGAGAAGGACACGGCACAGGTCTACGACGACATCCTGTCGGGCAACTAGGACCCTCGACCAGCGGTGCGGGGCGAGGTGTCCAACTTGAAACTATAGTCAAGCCTATGAAATGATTGAAGAAGCTTGTTTTGGTTTGCGTCGAGAGGCGCGACGCGACGCGGTTCCGGGCCGGGGCCGATCACTGCCGAGCCATTCCGCCCGCGAAGATCGGAGGGCAGCGCCCGACCCGAGGGGGCGGGTCGGGCGCTGCCCGGCGTTGTCGCCGGGCGGGAGGGCCGGGCCCGGGCGCTTTTGCGCGCCGGGTCGTGCCGAGCGGCGCGTTCGGGCCGGTTGACCCGCTTGGAAAACCGGACCCTGCTGCAGCGGCTGATCTCGATGCCGGAGTTGGGGCCGCTGGTGCTGCTGGTGGCCGAGGTGATCGTGTTCTGGTCGATCAACCCGGCCTTCGTCTCGCAGCTCAACATCTCGAACACGCTGACCTTCACCGTCGAGCTCGGCCTGATCGCGCTGGCGATGACGATGCTGATGACCTCCGGCGAGTTTGACCTGTCGGTCGGTTCGGTCTTTGGCTTCGCGCCGGTGCTTATGTGGACGCTGTTCAACAGCGGTGCTGCGTCGTTGGAACTCGCCTTCGTGGCGGCGCTGGCGGCTGCGGCGCTGATCGGGCTGGTGAACGGGCTGTTCGTCACGCGGCTGAAGATCCCGTCGTTCCTCGTCACGCTCGGGATGCTGCTCGTCGTGCGCGGTACGGCGCTCTACGTGACCGATGGTTTCCCGCAGCGGACCTGGAGCTCAGAGGGCCAGTGGCTCGCGAACCTGCTGGCGGGAGATTTCTACGTCGGGGGCTTTCGCATCTATGCCTCTCTGTTCTGGTTCATTGCCGCGGCGCTGGTGCTGCACTACGTGCTGACGCGCACCAAGGCCGGCAACTGGATCCAGGCCTCGGGCGGCAACGCCGGGGCGGCGCGGGCCCGCGGCGTCAACGTGGCAGCGACCAAGATCCGGCTGTTCGTGCTGTGCTCGTGCATGGCGGCGTTCGCGGGCGTCATCTCGTCGATCCGCACCGCCGCGGCCAACCCCAACAGCGGCACCGGCTACGAGCTCGAGGTGATCGCGATGGTGGTGATCGGCGGCACGGTGCTGACCGGCGGGCGCGGCACGATCCTCGGCACGGTGCTGGGCGTCCTGATCCTGCGGGTGATGCGCAACGGCATCGTGCTGATCGGCGTGCCGGGGCTCGCCTACAACATCTTCATCGGCGCGATCATCCTCGGCATGATGGCGCTGCATTCCTGGCTCGAACGCCGCCACAACGCGGGGGTCTGACCATGCCCGACCCGCTGATCCGCATGGTCGAGATCGACAAGTACTACGGGCGCATCCAGGCGCTCGACCACGTGAGCTTCCGCGTCGAGGAGCGCGAGATCGTGGGCCTGCTCGGCGACAACGGCGCGGGCAAGTCGACGCTGATCAAGGTGCTGTCGGGCGCGGTGCCGGTGACGGGCGGCGAGATCTTCGTTCGTGGCCGCAAGGTGCAGATCACGAGCACGACCGATGCGATCGCGCTGGGGATCGAGACGATCTACCAGGATTCCGCGCTGGTCACGCAGCTGTCGATCGCGCGCAACCTGTTTCTCGGCCGCGAGCCGGTCAGGCCGCCGCGCTTTCTCGGCCGTCTCGACCAGGGGGCGATGGATGCGGTGGCGCGCGATCTGCTGCGCAAGGTCGGCATCGAGAAGAACATCCCCCCCGACACGCCGATCGGGGCGCTGTCGGGCGGCGAGCGCCAGGCGGTGGCGATCGCGCGCGCGATGCATTTCGACAGCGACCTGATCATCCTCGACGAGCCGACGAACAACCTCGGCGTCGCCGAGACGCGGGGCGTCCTGAACTTCGTGCGCGGCGCGCGGGACTCGGGGCATTCGTGCATCTTCATCGCCCACAACATCCACCACGTCTTCCAGGTGGTCGACCGGATCGTGGTGATGCGGCGGGGGCAAATCGTCGCCGACGACATCGACCCGAAGGCGACCTCGGTGGAGGCGGTGGAGCGGGTGATAACCGGCATCGACGCCGCGCAAGCGGAGGCCTGATCCGCGGTCTCCGCTGGTTTGACAGGTGCGGATAATCGTGCATGATCGCGGGAAAAAGCCGGGGGGGAAGATGCGGACACTGAAGGGGCCGGGGCTGTTCCTTGCGCAGTTCGCGCGGGACACGGAGCCGCACAACTCGCTGCAGGGCATGGCGCGCTGGGCCAAGGGCTACGGCTATGCCGGCGTCCAGATCCCGACCTGGGACAAGCGGCTGTTCGACCTCGAGCGGGCGCATTCCTCCGTGACCTATTGCGACGAGATAAAGGGGATGCTCGCCGACGAGGGAATGGCGATCACCGAGCTGTCCACGCATTTCCAGGGCCAGATGGTGTCGGTCCACCCGGCCTACGACCCGATGTTCGACGGCCAGTGCCCCCCGGAACTGCGCGGCGATCCCGAGAAGCGCCGCCACTGGGCCGCGGATCAGGTGACCAAGGCTGCGGAGGTGTCGCGACGCTTTGGGCTGGAGGCGAGCGTGGGCTTCACCGGCTCGCTCGCCTGGCCGTATTTCTATCCCTATCCGCAGCGCCCCGCCGGGTTGATCGAGGAATGCTTCGCCGAGCAGGGGCGGCGCTGGCGGCCGATCCTCGACGCCTACGAGACGGCGGGCGTGGACCTGTGCTTCGAGATCCACCCGACCGAGGACGTGTTCGACGGCGAGACCTTCGAGATGTTCCTCGAGGCGGTCGGGAGCCATCCGCGCTGCAACATCAACTACGACGCCAGCCACTACATCAAGCAGGGCATGGACTACATAGGCTTCATCGACGTCTACCACGAGCGGATCAAGGCCTTCCACGTCAAGGACGCCGAGTTCAACCCGACCGCGAAACAGGGCTTTCTCGGCGGCTACAAGGGCTGGATGGAGCGTGCGGCGCGCGACCGCTCGCTCGGGCACGGCCAGGTGGACTTCAAGCGGGTCTTCGCGAAGTTCGCGCAGTACGATTTCGTTGGCTGGGCGGTCTACGAGTGGGAATGCTGCCTCCAGCATCCGGAGGTGGCGGCGCGCGAGGGCGCCGCCTTCATCTCCGAGCACATCATCGAGGTGACCGACCGGGTGTTCGATGATTTCGCCGCGACCGGCGCCGACGCGGGCGCGAACCGCGCGATGCTCGGGCTGAGGAGCTAGGCGGGTGGTCTTCGCCGTCGCCGACGGCACCGGTCCGCGGCGGCTGCGCGTGGGCATGGTCGGCGGCGGGCGCGAGGCCTTCATCGGCGCGGTCCACCGCATGGCGCTCAGGCTCGACGACCGCTGCGTGCTGGTCGCGGGCGCGCTGTCGTCGGACCCGGAGCGGGCGCGTCTGTCCGCCGCGGACCTCGGGATCGCGCCGGAGCGTGCCTACGACGGCTACGAGGCGATGGCGCGCGCCGAGGCCGCGCGCGAGGACGGGATCGAGGCGGTGATCGTGGTCACGCCGAACCACCTGCATGCGCCGGTCGCGCGCGCCTTTCTGGACGCAGGCATCGACGTGATCTGCGACAAGCCGCTGAGCGCGGGGCTGGAGGCGGCCGAGGATCTGGCGGGCCGCGCGGCGGCATCGGGGCTGGTCTTCGCCGTCACCTACAACAACACCGGCTATGCGATGGTGCGCGAGGCCCGCGCGATGATCGCGGACGGTGCGCTGGGCGACCTGCGGATCATCCGGGCGGAATACATCCAGGACTGGCTGACGCGGCCGATCGACGCCGAGGGCCAGAAGCAGGCGGAATGGCGCACGGACCCCGCCCGCGCCGGCGCCTCGGCCTGTCTCGCGGACATCGGCGTGCACGCCTTCAGCCTCGCGCAGTTCGTCACCGGACGGGCGCCGGACCAGATCGCCGCCGATCTGGCCACCTTCGTGCCGGGGCGCAGGCTCGAGGACAACGCGCATGTGCTGATGCGCTATGCGGACGGCGCGCGCGGGGTACTGATCGCGAGCCAGGTCTCGCCGGGGAACCTGAACCGCCTGGCGCTCAAGGTCTACGGCGAGCGCGGCGGGCTCGAATGGTTCGCGCATCTGCCCGAGACGCTTGCCTTCACGCCCTACGGCGAGCCGACGCGCACGCTGACCCGCGGCGGCCCGGGGCTCGGGGCGGCGGCGGCGGGCGCGTCGCGGATGCCGCCCGAGCATCCCGAGGGCTATGTCGAAGGCTTCGCCAACCTCTACCGCGACGCGGCGGAGCTGATCCTCGCGCGGCGCGACGGAAGGGCGCCCGACCCGGGTGTGGCGGCGCGGGTTCCGAACGTGCGCGATGGGTTGACGGGGATGCGCTTCATCGACGCAGCGCTGCGCTCGCACGCGGCGGACGGCGCCTGGACGCGGCTCGAGGCCGCCTGAGATACGAACGGGGCAGAACGCCCGGATTTAAGTTCCCAGGGAGGAAACCGACAATGAAACGCCTGCTGTCCAGCCTCACCTTCGCCGCCCTGCTCGGGAGCGCGGGCTCTCTCGCGGCGCAGGACGAGAGCTACACCATCGCCCTGTCCAACGGCTGGGTCGGGAGCGAATGGCGCACCCAGATGATCCAGGAGGCCCAGGGTGCTGCCGCCGAATGGGCCGACCGCGGCGTCGAGGTGAACCTCGCGATCCAATCCAAGGACATCGACGTGAACGGCCAGATCGCCGACGTGCGCAACTTCATCGGCCAGGGGGTGGACGCGATTATCGTCAACCCGAACTCGCCGACCGCCTTCAACCCGACCTTCGCCCAAGCCAAGGCGGCGGGGATCGACGTCTATGCGGTCGACGGCGAGGTCACCTCGCCCGACGCGATCTTCGTGGGCATCGACCAGAAGGAGTTCGCCACCCTCTCGACCCGCTGGCTGATGGAGCGGATCGGCGGCCAAGGCAAGGTCGTGGGCGTCCAGGGCGTCGCCGGCCACCCGGCCAACCAGGCGCGCGTCGAGGGGTTCGAGGAAGCCGTGGCGGAATATCCCGACGTCAAGATCGTGAACCAGGTCAACGTCGATTGGGACCCCGCCAAGGGCCAGCAGGCGACGCAGACGATCCTCGCGACCTATCCCGACCTCGCCGGCATCTGGACCCAGGACGGCCATGCCGAGGGCGTCTGGCGCGCGATCGAGGCCTCGGGGCGCGACGTGCCGGCGACGGGCGAGCTGCGCGGCAGCTTCGTCAAGCAGTGGCAGGACAAGGACTGGACCACCGCGGCCTCGGTCAACCCGCCGGGCGTGATGGCGACGGCGGTCAATGTCGCGGTGCTGCGGCTCCAGGGCCACGAGCTCGCGGACGATGCGCTCGGCGGCCCCAACGGCAATTCGCTCTACGTGCCGACGACGCTGGTGAGCGCCGAGAACATCGCCGAATGGATGCCGCAGCTCGAGGGACGGCCGGACTATCAGGTGATCAGCTTCGTCGTCGGCCCCGACCAGCTGCTGGAGACCTACTTCAAGAACTGAGGGCCGCGGCCCTTGGCCCCAATGCCCCAAGCCGTTCTCGAAGCCGCCGCCGTCGCCAAGCGCTACGGCGGCATCGCAGCGCTCGAGGACGGCGCGCTGTCGCTCGGGCGCGGCGAGGTGCATGTGCTGCTGGGCTCGAACGGCAGCGGCAAGAGCACTTTGTGCAAGATCATCGCCGGCGCGGTGCGTCCCGATGCGGGACGGTTGCGCTTCGGCGAGCGGCGCGGCTTCTTCTCCGACCCCGCCGCGGCACAGGCGGCGGGTATCGCCACCGTCTACCAGGAGACCGGCCTCGCCCCGACGCTGTCGGTCGCGGACAACGTCCTGCTCGGCCAGGAGCCTGTGGGCCGGCTGGGGCGCATCCGGCGCGACCGGATGGGGGCCCGGCTCGCGCGGATCTACGAGCGCGTGGGCGGTCTCGCCGAGGGGATCGACCCGCGGGCGCTGGTGATGGATCTCGGCATCGACCGAAGGCAGATCGTCGAGATCATGAAGGCGCTGTCGCATGACCCCGAGGTGATCATCTTCGACGAATCCACCTCCTCGCTCGACCGGCGGCAGGTGGAGGCCTTCTTCGGCCTCGTGGGGGGCCTGCGTGACGCTGGCGCGTCGATCGTGTTCATCTCGCACCGGATGGAGGAGATCTTCGCCATCGGCGACCGGGTGAGCGTGATGCGCAACGGCAGCACGGTGGCCGTGCGCGATGTCGCGGCCACCTCGCGCGAGGAGCTGATCGAGCTGATGATCGGTGGTGCGGTCGGCGGCCAGCCGGACCGGCCGCCGGGGCGCGACCGCGGCGATGTGCTGCTGAGGGTGGCAGGACTCGACGCCGGAAAGGCGCGGGGCGCCGTGCTCGACCTGCACCGCGGCGAGATCCTCGGTCTCGGCGGCCTGCACGGGCAGGGGCAGTCGGACCTCCTGCTCGGCATCTACGGCGGCCTCAAGCGGACCGCAGGCGAGGTCGCGGCGGGCGAGGCGGCGGTCCCGCCCGGGCGGCCGGACGCGGCGCTCACCTCCGGCATCGTCTACGTCTCGGGCGACCGGGGCCGCGCCGGGGCGCTGACCGGGCGGCCGATCCTCGAGAACCTGGTCATCGGCATGCTCTCCAAGGAGCGCCCCTCGCTGGTCGATCTGGCCGGGATGCGGGGCCGCGTGCGGCCGATCATCGAGCGGATGCAGCTGAGGTTCGGGGCGCTGTCGGACGCGATCGAGACGCTGTCCGGTGGCAACCAGCAGAAGGTCGTCATCGGCCGCGGCCTCGCCACCGGCCCGCGCATCCTGCTGCTCGACGATCCCACGAAAGGCGTCGACGTCGAGGCCAAGCGTGACCTCTTCGGGCTCCTGCGCGAGCTGTGCGACGAGGGGCTGGGGGTGATCCTATATTCGTCGGAGACGGGCGAGCTGATTGAGAACGCCGACCGGGTGCTGGTCTTCAACAGCGGCCGGATCGTAGGCGAAATCCTGCACGGCAAGCTGAGCGAGTACAGTCTCAACGCCGCGGCGCTCCGCACCGAGGGCGCAGATGCCTGAAGCCGCGCAGGAGCGCGCGCGTCCGGGCGCCTGGGTGAGGGACAGCCCTTGGCTGCTGGCGGCGGTGCTGCTCGTGGCCTTCGCGATCCTCAACGCCGCGATCCAGGCGAACTTCTTCACGCCGTTCTCGCTGGCGCTCAACGTGACCACGGTGCTGCCGTTGATGCTGATCGCGGTGGGGCAGACCTATGTGGTGCTGGGGGGCTCGATCGACCTGTCGCTCGGCGCGATCGTGAGCCTCGTCAACGTCGTCGCGGTTGAGATCATCACCGCGCTCGGGACCGGGCCGGGCGCCATCGGCGCGGGGCTTGTCGCCGGGCTCGCGACCGGGCTCGCCTGCGGGATGCTGAACGGTCTGATCGTGAGCCTGTTCCGGCTGCCGCCGATCGTCACGACCTTTGCCACCGGCGTGATCTTCGGCGGGCTCGCGCTGATTGTGCTGCCGCAGGCGGGGGGCAGCCTGCCGCCGGCCTACTACCTCGTTTACGCGCAGGGCTTTCTCGGCCTGACGCTGCCGATCTGGCTGGTGGTGCTGCTGATCGGAGGCGTCTGGCTGGTGGGTGGCACGCGGTTCAACCGGCACCTGCTTGCGGTGGGCAGCAACCGTCAGGCCGCGTTCCAGACCGGTCTGCCGGTCCGGCGGATCGTCTTCGCGAGCCATGCGGCGGCGGGGCTTCTTGCGGCGATGGCCGCACTCTGCATCCTCGGCGTCGCGGGGGCGGGCGATCCGCTGATGGGCCAGGCGTTCACGCTGGGGTCGGTCAGTGCTGTGGTGCTCGGCGGCACTGCGCTCGCCGGCGGCTGGGGCGGGCCCGCGGGCTCGATCCTCGGCGCCTGCATCCTGGTGCTGATCAACAACATCATCTTCTTCGCCAACATCGACTTCGTCTATCAGAGCGTGGTGCAGAGCGCGATCATCCTCGCGGCGCTGGCGGCGGGCGTGTTCGCGTCGCGGCGGCGGCGATGAGGGTGGGCGTGTTCGCGTCGCGGCGGCGGCGATGAGGGTGGGTGCCGTGCTGCGCGATCCGGCGGCGGCGACGCTGATCGGCTGCGTGCTGCTGCTCGGCGTCGGCGAGGCGCTGGCGCCAGGCTTTGCGGGGTTCGGGCAGGTGGTGGGCCAGTTCGGCGTCGCCGCGATCCTCGCCATCGTCGCGGCAGGCCAGGGGATCGTGATCCTTGCGGGGCGCGAGGGGATCGACCTGTCGGTCGGCAGCACGATGTCGCTGGCAGCACTGGTCGCGGGCAACATCATGGGCGGAGAGAATGCGGGGCTGTTGCCGGCGCTGGTCGCGGCGCTGGTGGTCGGCGGGGCGGTGGGGCTCTTCAACGGGCTGGGGGCGACGGTGCTGCGCATCCCGCCCCTGGTGATGACGCTGGGGACCGCCGGGGTGGTCACGGGGCTCTTGGTGGTGCTGACGCAGGGGCGTCCCTCGGGAGCGGCGGCGCCGGCGCTGGGGGCCTTCGTGTCGCGGCCGATGCTGCTCGGCCTGCCCGGCGTGCTCATCGCCTGGGCGCTGCTCGCGATGCTGGTCGAGACGGGGCTGAGGCGCACGCGCTTCGGGCTGAACCTCTATGCGGTGGGCTCGAACGATCACGCGGCGCGACTGGCGGGGGTGCGGGTGGCCACGACAAGAGTGCTCGCCTATGCGGCCTGCGGCGCGCTGGCGGGGCTCGCGGGGTTCTTCCTGCTCGGCTACACCGGCGCGGTCTTCGTGGGGGCGGGGGAGCAGTACATCCTGCCGAGCGTGATAGCGGTGGTGCTCGGCGGCACCTCGCTCGCGGGCGGGCGGGGCAGCTATCTGGGCAGTGCGGCGGGGGCGGTGTTCCTGACCATCCTGACCGCCTTCCTGACCACGCTCAGCATCGCGCCGGCGGAGCGGCAGATCATCTTCGGGGCGATCCTGATCGGCTTCATGCTGGTCTACAGCCGGGAATGAGGAGGAGGGGGCTGGGCGGGCTTTCACAGTGAAAGACGAGATCTGGTATTGAAAACATTAGAGAAAAAACTGCGATTTTACCAATCGTTAACACCCTTGCACGCCGAGGGGCGTTGACGCGAGCGGCGCTCGGGGTCACGCTGGGCGCAGGGGGAGGAGCGAGGTGACGGTTACGCCCGCGTTCGCGCCAGATGTCGAGATCCGCTGCCGGGACCATGCGATCGGCTGCATC
>JBBQRM010000027.1:0-14312 GCA_038214855.1 Rhodobacterales bacterium
TCGGGCGAGATATAGAAGCTGCGTCCGCCGCTGATCGTGCCGCCGGGCAGGCCGTTCTTGCCGCTGAGCTTGTCATAGGAGCCGGTGGCGGAGCTCGCGTTGTTGAAGCGGATCAGCCCCTGGGTGCCCCAGACATAGACCACGTTCTCCTTCGTCGGATGCACCGCGGCGCCGAACGGATGGCCGAAGGTCGCGTACGGATAGCCGCGGACCTTGCTCCAGCTGCCCTTGTCGCCGCCACCGTCCGACATGAAGAACCCGTCGTCGCCATCGGTCTGACGACCCTCGGCGGTCTCCGAGCCCCATTGCGAGAAGATCGCGTACCAGCGCTTGGCCTGCGTAGCGGTGGCACTCGAGGGGGCCGCGCAGATCGTGCTGGCCGGCATCCGGTTCGGGAGCTGGGAGCGCTTGATCACGAGTGTCCAGTTGAGGCCACCGTCCTGGGTGGCGTAGAGGCCTTGGAAGTCCTTGGCGTAGTTCCCCCACGCTCCCGCACCCATCATTGCGAACCAGCGCTTGGGGTTTACCGGGTCGATGGCGAGCCCGGCCGTGAACTGTGCCAGCAGCCCGCGGTTCTTCAGGTTGTACCAGCTGTTGCCGTGGTCGAGCGAAGCCCAGATGCAGCCCATGTCCTGGCCGGTGATGATCAGGTCGGGGTTGCTCATCGACTGCGCAGCGTCGAGCATGTACTGCCCGGTGTCGCCGGCGATGTAGCCCTCGGTCTTGAATTCGGCCTCGGTCACGTAGGGCGCGAGCCGGTAGAGCGACAGGTCCGGCGGACCGGAGGTCTGGGGCTCGCCCTCGCTCTCGGGCGCGGGCGAGGGCGCGACAACGCGCCATTCCTTCACGTCGCTGTCGGGCGAGAACAGCGCCTCCTCGGGCGCCAGATCCTCGGGCGACCAGCGCAGGGTCGTGCGCACCTTCTCGTCCGGCTGGAAGATGTGATACGACTTCTCCGGGTTGTTCGAGCGGAACAGCCAGCAGTTCGGGAAAGCCTCCACGTCGGGATGCGGGATGGAGACCTCGAACCCATAGCCAGGATAATAGGCGCTCGTGTCCAGGAAGGCGGTGCGATAGACCTGTCGCGCCTGAAGCGCGGGTCCTTCGAGGATGCGGATCATGCCGACCAGCGGCGCGCCGGGCAGGATCGGGTCGCGCACCGCCTCGACCTGCCACTGCGCCGGTTCCAGCCCGGTGATCTCGGGCGTCTCCGGCACCTGCGCCTCGACCGTCACCTGAAAGGCGCTCGACGCCTCGCCGCCGGAGTTCGCAGCGGTGACCGTGACCACCTCGCCCGAGAGCGGCACCTCCGTGGGGATGGTGACCTGTCCGATCGCAGCGTCGATCGTGGCCCCCGCGCCCGCGACTGCGAAGCTGAGGGCCTCGCCCCGGAAATCCGCCGCCGTCTCGACGACTTGCGGGCCGCTGTCCTCGTCGAAGACCTCGTCGCTGAGCCCGCCTGCCGCGACCGGAGCCTCATAGGTCACCCGCAGCGACGCCGTGACGGCCTGCGCGGAGCCCGCCGGACTCGTCGCGGTGACGGCGCAGGCGAGCGCGCGGCCGTCGTCTCCGGCGCGCGGCACATAGACCGCCGCCGTCGCGCCGGCGATGTCGGCGCCGTCGCATTGCCACTGCAGCACCAGATCCGGCGCGGGCGTACCGCTCCACTCGCCCGGGACCACCCGGATCTCGCGGCCAATCTTCGCCTCGCCCACCAGGGCGGGGGACGCGATCAGCGCCGGGGCAATCAGCACCGCCTCGGGCGTTCCGCCGCCCGTCCCGTCGTCGGGCGCGGGTTCGGGCGCGGGTTCGGGCGCCTCGACCAGCCAGGTCTTCACGTCGCTGTCCGGCGAGAACAGCGCCTCCTTGGGGCCCGTCGCGTCCGGCGACCAGCGCACCACGGTGCGCGGCTTCTCGCCCTCGTTGTAGATGTGAAACGATTTCGCGGGATTGTTCGAGCGGAACAGCCAGCAGTTCGGAAAGGCCTCCACGTCGGGATGCGGGATGCAGATCTCGAACCCGTAGCCCGGATAATAGTTGGTCGTGTCCTTGAGGCTCGTGCGGTAGACATGCCGGGCCTCGAACGCGGGGCCTGCGAGGATGCGGATCATGCCCACCA
Organism: Rhodobacterales bacterium; assembly: GCA_038214855.1. Lineage (GTDB taxonomy): Bacteria > Pseudomonadota > Alphaproteobacteria > Rhodobacterales > Rhodobacteraceae > Amaricoccus. The sequence goes on from JBBQRM010000027.1 coordinate 2,120, forward strand.
GCGGCGCGCCCTCCAGCAGCGGATCGCGCACCGCCTCGACCTCCCACTCCGCCGGGCTCAGCGCCGCGATCTCGCGCGGCCCCGGTTCGGGTGTGGGCTCGGGCTCGGGTTCGGGCTCGGGCACGACCGCGGTGACCGTCACCCGGAAGCTGCTCGACGCCGTGCCGCCGGCGTTGCTGGCCGTGACTGTGACCAGCCCGCCCTCGAGCGGCACCTCCGCGGGGATGCTGACCCGCCCGGTCGCGGCATCGACCGCGGCCCCCGCGCCTTCGACCGCGAAGCTCAAGGCCTCGCCCTCGAAATCCGGCGCCGCATCGACGATCTGCGGGCCGCTCCCGGCCTCGACGCCGATGTCCGACAGGCCGCCCCTGGCCACCGGCGCCGCGACCGGCGCGGGCTCTGGCTCTGGCTCTGGCTCTGGCTCGGTCTCCGGCAGCGGCAGGGCCTCCGCCGCGATCCGCACCCGGAAGACCTGCTGGGCCGAGCCGCCGGAATTGCTGGCAGTGACCGTCACGTCGATGCCGCCCTGCAGGGTCCCCGTAGCGATGCTGAGCACCCCGGTCTCGGGGTCGATCGTGACCCCCTCACCGGTGACGCTAAAGCTCAGCCCCGACCCGGTGAACGTAGAAAATGCATTCACGTTATGAACTCCTGAATTCTGGATTAAGTAAAGCTCCGGAATTCCTCCGACTGTTCGTGGCGCGGCTTCGAGGACGACTCTGGCGGGCGTGACCGCCTCGGCCGATCCTGCCGCATTCTTGGCGAGAACCCTGCAGCTCAGCTGCCTCAGTGCATCCCCGGGTCCGGGGGAATGGTGCGAGGCCGCGGCGCCGGGGATCTCCACCCCGTCACGCAGCCATTGGAAGGCGAGCCGGGGGGCGGGAGTCCCGCTCCAGCCGCCGGCGTCGAGTGCGACCGCGACGCCGACCTGCGGCGCCGCGAGAAGACCGGGCGCGCGCAGCAGCGCCGGCGCCACCGGCCGCGGCGCGCGGGCGCTGTCGCCGGAGCGGGCGTTCCCGATGCTGGTACCGACGGTCATCTTGGCCATGGCCGGCGTCCTTTCGTCTTGCCGCGGGCGCGGCGGTCGCGTCTGGGTCCGAGGGAGGCGATCGGCCCTCCGGGGTCAACCGTCCGAGAGGAGATCGGCTCGCAGTGGCATCAAAAGCCCGTGAAACCAGCCCCCGCCTCCACGATCTTGGCTCATGCGCTCACCAGAACCCGACGATCGAGGTCGCGGTGGTGCCGGTTCCCAGAACCTGCTGGATGCGCAGCGGCAGGAAGGTCCCTGCCGGGACGTTGGCCAGCGTCACCACCACGTCGTCCTTCAGGCGTACCACCACGTCGCCCGCCCCGCCGATATAGAGCGCGCGCGTGACATAGGCCTGCTCCTCCAGGTCGCTCGGCATGATCTCCATCGCGTATTCCGGGGGCGAGGTCAGTGTGCGGGCGTGGCTCTTGAAGAGGTCGATCATGGGGATTTCCGTCACCTTCCTTGCCAGGGCCCCGCCGCCCGTCCGTTCCGCGCGGCGCCTGCGCATCCGGCGATTGGCTCGAGCCGCTTTTAGTAAAGGAGGGTTAACGTTTCGGAACCCCGCCGCGCGGACCCGCAAGCGCCCACGCAACGGCCCAGGAGAGCGCCGCCGGCCGCGCGGGGGGATGACAGCGCCGCCGCCCCGGGCGAGACTTCATCCCCCGTCAAGACCCGCCGTGCTCTCTTCCGCCAGCCCCGCGCCCCACGAAGGACCGCCTGCCGATGCGCCGCAACCCCGCCCTTTCCGCCGCCCTGCGCCCGGTCGCGCTGGCGGGGCTCGCGGCGCTGGCCTGCGCGGGGTCCCCGCGCGCGGCCGAGCCCTCCGCCGAGCCCTCCCCGGCCCCCTCGATCCTCGCAGCACCGGACAGCCCGCCGGCGGCCGTCCGCCCGCGGCCGCGCCCGGCAGGGCTCGCCGCCCCCGATCCCGCCGCGCGCGCGCTCTTCGCCATGCCCCGGATCGCCGCCGAGACCCGCCGGGCGCTCGAGACGGCCGAGGCGGGCGACACCGCGGCGGCGGCCGGGATCCTCGACGCGCTGATCGCGGCCCATCCTAGAATGGGGCTGCTCCATGCCAACCGCGCCGCAATCCACATGCTGGCGGACGAGCCCGAGGCCGCCCGCGCAGCCCTCCGGACCGCGGCCGCGCGCGGCTTCGCCGGCCTGCCGGCGCTCCTCGCCGATCCGCTCTTCGCGCCACTCGCCGGCGCACCGCGGCTCGCCTCCCTCGCCGCCGCTGCGCCCGCGCCCGCGCCCGCCCCGGTCCCGGCGGAGGTCCTCGCCGGGACCGCGCGGGTGGACGCGGGCAACACCGGCTGGAACCCGGAGATCGAGCGCCTCACACCGCGCTTCAGCTTTCCCGCGCGCCCCGCGGCCCCGGTGCTGCCGGTGCGTCGGCGTGCCGCCAACGAGCTCCTGCGCGAGCACGTGGCGCGCGGCCGCGCCGCCGGCAACCACGGCGATCTCTACGACAACCGCGACCGCGGCCACTCTTCCCTCGCACGGGACGCGCATCCGCAGCTCGCGCATGTGACCTATGCGCCCGAGGCGCGCGCAGCCGACATCGACTACGGGCTGAACGACGTCGTGCTCTTCGATGCCCCGACGCTCGGCAATTCCTCGACCGCGGTCACCGGCGGCGCGCTCTGGCGCAGCCTGCCACGCGCGGCGCTGACGCGGCCCGACGGCTCGGGCCCGGCGCGGCTCTTCCAGAACTACGCCGCCAACCACGTCTATATCTATCCCGCGCACCGCGACTTCTCGCCCGAGTTCGGCGACCTCCTGCCCGCCAACACCCCCTATATCCTCGTCAGCCGGGGCTCCTCGGGTTCGGACCGTCCGTTCCTCGAGGCGGTGGCGATGATCCTCGCCGCCTTCCGCCCCGACACCAAGGCGCGGCTCGAAGCCGAAGGCCTGATCGCGCCCACGGTGCAGATGGTGTTCCGCCGCAGCCTCCAAGGGGTCCGCTCGCGCGAGGCCTATCTCGGCGGGCGCGCCCACCCGGCGGCCTTCGACGGCGCCGACATCAACCTCGCGCGCATGATCACGCTGGCCAATTCCATAGCACCCGACGCCATCCCGCCGATGGTGCGCATCCGCATGATCGACGAGACACAAGCGCGTCAGGGGCTGGACTATTTCGGCGAGGGACTGTCGGAGCAGCTGTTCGACACGCCCTCGGCCATCGGCCGCGTCTGGCGCGCGCGGGCGGGCCGCCGCAGCTTCACCGTCTCGGCAGCGGAGACGCGCGACCCCAACGGAAGGCCGCTCGCCTTCGAGTGGCGTCTCCTCCAGGGCGACCCCGATCTGGTGGAAATCGCGCCCTTCGACGGCGGCCGCCAGGCCCGCATCACCCTCGACTGGCAGGAGCCGCAGCCGGTGTCGGGCGCCCCCGGGATCACCGCCGCGCGCATCGACATCGGCGTCTTCGCGAACAACGGCGTGCACGACAGCGCGCCCGCGATCCTCAGCGTGGCGCTGCCCGCCCACGAGGCCCGCCGCTATGAGCCCGGAGCGGATGGCGACATCCCGCGCCTCGCCGAGATCGACTATGCCGCGCATCCCGAGACCTACGTCGATCCGATGCTCACCGCGCGCGCCGACTGGCGCGACGAACTGCACTACGATACCGAAGGCGCGCCCATTGGCTGGACCCGGACCCGCCGCGACGGGGCGAGCGCGGCGTTCACCGCTGCGGGCGCACGCATCCTCGCCCACGACGCCGAGGGCCGGCCCAGCCGCACCGCCATCCCCGCCTATCCTCTCGGCCGCACGCGGCAGGACGCGCTCGTGGTCGAGGAGCAGGACGAAGCGCGCTGAAGGGGTCGGGCAGGCAAGTTGCGCGCGCGCAATGTCCGGTCGTGCCGCGATCCAAAGAGCATTTACGCGCGCCTGCCCAAAGCTGTAAGGAGATATGCGGCGCAGGGGCGGCGGATCATCTCCCGCTTCTGCCGGTCTATGTAGGATCCGCGCCATGCACGCCGCCCAAGACGTCCCGACTCAGGCCTCGGTTCGCGCCGCGGCACTCCGGCCCATCCTCGTCACCGGCGCCCCGCGCTCAGGCTCCACCTGGGTCGGCAACATGCTCACGCTCGCGCCCGAAGCCGGCTACATTCCAGAACCGTTCAACAAGTTCTGCCGCGCCGGCATCTGCCGGATCCGCTTCCCGCACGCCTTCACCTATGTCACCGCCGCCAACGAGACCGCCTATCTCACCCCCCTGCAGGACACGCTCGCCTGGCGCTACAGTACCGGCGCAGAATTGCGCTCCCTCGTCACCCCGCGCGATCTGGCGCGGATGTCCCGCGACCTCGGCTACTTTCTCGCGATGCGGGGGCGCAGCGCGCGGCCGGTGATGAAGGACCCGCTCGCGGTCTTTTCGGCCGAATGGCTGGCGGAGCGGTTCGACATGCAGGTCGTGGTGGTCGTTCGCCATCCGGTGGCCTTCGCAGCCAGCCTGCGGGCGCGCAACTGGGACCGGTTCGACTTTCGTATCCTGCTCGACCAGCCGCTCCTGATGCAGGAGCGGCTCGCCCCGCTGCACGACGAGATCGCCGCAGCCGTGCGGTCGCGCCCCGACCCGATCGCCGCGAGCGTGCTGTTGTGGCGCGTCGTCCACTATCACCTGCACCGATTGCGCCAGGAACATCCGGAGTGGATCTTCCTGCGCCACGAGGATCTCGTGGACGACCCCGAAGCCGGATTCCGCGACGCCTATGCGCGGCTCGGTCTCGAGTTTTCAGCGGGGGTGCGGGCCCGGATCGCGGGCGACCCGGGCAGGACCGCCCTGCGCGCGCAGCTCTCTCCCTTCGGACGCGAGCGCTATACCGCGCGACGCGCCGGCCGCATCCATACCGAGGCGGTCCGCGCGCGGCTGACCCCAGCGGAGATCGAGACGGTCACCGCCACCGTCGGCCCGCTGCTCGAGGCCTTCTACGGCGACATGTCATAACCGGACGAATGTTCCGCGCGCGGAACATTGCGGGGGTCCTTGCGAAGTCGAAGCCGTTAACCTTAATAACAGCCTCCCAGTACAGCCGTTAACACTGGTCAGAGAGAAACATTGAAATCATTTTTCCTCGATGTTAGCAAAAGCCACCGGAAGTGAGGGTGCTCTCGACTGCGAAAAGCGCGGAAGACACCGGCATCTGAACCGTGAGTTTGCGTCTTCGTATCGGGGAAGTACCACATGAGCATCACCACATATCTTCGGGGCGGCGTTCTCGCCGGGGCCCTCGTCCTGGGCGCCGGCCTCGCGGGCACCGCCACCGCCGCGACCCTGTCCTGCGCCACCGAGGGCAAGGGCAAGGGCAATTCCGGCGCCACCTTCAGTCTCTCGAACGCCACCGCGGCGAGCTGCTTCTCGGGCAACGACACCAACCAGGTCGACGCGGGCTTCTCGCTCTTCGGCAAGAGCGGCTGGATGCTGTCGGACAAGAACGACGACGCGACCAGCGGCGACGGCAAGGCCGGCTTCGGCTTCTTCCAGCCGCTGAACGGCACCAAGTTCGGCCTGTGGTCGATCGCCGGCCGGGACAAGGTCGAGGATGTCGCGATCACGCTGAAGGCCGGCAGCGGCTTCGCCGCCTTCCTGCTCGACACCACCGCGCTCGCGGGCCTGTGGTCGAGCTCCAAGGATCTGTCGCACGCCTCGGTCTACTACAACGGCGAACCCACGCCGCCCGCGCCGATCCCGCTGCCGGCCGCGGCCTGGATGCTGCTCGCCGGTCTCGGCGGCCTCGGCGCCGTCGCCCGCCGCCGCCGCACGGCGGCCCTCTGAAGACCCTGCCGGCCGGACCTGGGGTCCAGCCGCGCGCAGACGCGCATGCCCGTCCCGGCGCAAGCCGGACGGAACTTCAAGCTATTTCAAATGCTTGATCTCAATTTCACGCGTGGACAACAATATCACGCGTGATACACGCTTAGCCGCTCGCCGAGCCTCACGGCGTCATGCGGGCGGCCCGCGCGCGGACAAAGGCCAGATAGGCCGCATCGGCGTCGTAGAGCCGCGGCCGGCCGGAGGCACGCCAATGCGCGCGCCATTCCGCCTCGAGCCAGTGCGCGTCGAAGCCCGGAGCCACCGTTCGCGCCAGGGCATGGGTCTCGGACCCGAGCCGCGGCTCCGCCGTACCACCCGCCACGCCGCCCCGTCCGGCCCGGGCCCGCTGCCGGACCACCACCACGTCCCCCTCCCCCAGCACCAGCGCGTAATCCGGCAGCAGGTCGGCCTCGGCGATATCGCGGATCATCTTGCGGAACACCCGGCGCGGGCTCGTCGATCCGGCCTTCTTGCCCAGAAGCTCGAGCCCGATCCGCCACTCCGCCTGGCGCCCGCAGTGCTTGCGCGCGATCTCGTAGACCCGGCGCTCCAGCGGCTTGCGCAGCCGGAAGTAGTCGCGGCTGAGCGTCAGCACCGATTTCGACACCACCGAGCGGTACATCCAGTCCGACAGCGTCACGGTAACGTTGATCATCCGCCCCCCCCGGGTCCGGCGCAGGATCTCCCAGGCGTCGATCAGCCCGAAGCCGCGGGTCGCCTCGACCCCACCCGTCGCGATATTGGTGACGATCCGCGTCCCCGCGAGCCGCTCGAGAGCCTCGCGCAACCGCCGGTAGCCATCGCCGGACGTCTCACGGTTGGTCGCGACCAGCAGGTCGTGCGCTCTGAGCGACAGCCGGGGCCCGGTCGGCCGGCCCGCGTTGACCGCAGCCATCAACTGGCTCACGCAATAGATCAGCACGTCCTTGTCGTGGACGGTCGCGAGCCCCTTGACCGAGGGCGTCACTTCGATCGTCGCCGCCCCGTGCGCATACCGCAGAATGCGCCTGTCGGGCCGGGTCGCGAGCGTGAAGAGCGGATGCTCCATGGACGCCATGTCGTCCTTGGGACTGGCACCAAGCAAGTCGCAGATGAAGAAATCGCCCGCCAGCCCCCCCGCACCACCCGACGCTCCGCCTCCCGCTCCAACCCGCTCGATCTCGTCCTGCCCCATGAAACGGTAGTCCCGTTTTTATCGTGGTTTCGATGACACCAAGATTACGAACCTGTGGATAACGACACAACGTCCGTTTCGGGGTTCCGGAATCGCTCCAGCGTGGTTTGGGAATCGCCCTATCGTGGTTCCGGAATCGCCCACCCCATCAAAAGAACGGTTTAAGTCTTCCTTCTCAATAAGTTCCCCGAAAGCTCCAGAACCGTAACACCTCTCTAACGTTCATTAACACGAAGAAAAATTCCAGACGAAGCCCGAACCCAGTAAAACCACCTAGAAAGCCGCTGAACGCCTGAAGAATTTGTGCTTCATGCCGGTTTTCCTTTCGCCTGCTGCGAATCGTGATACATTGCTCAAAACGCAGCATATGGAGCGTCCGTCCCATGTCTCAGACAGCTTCGGCTTCCACCCTGCCACCATATTTCAGCATCGCCCCGGACGAGGCTTTGGCCGAACTCGAAGCCCCGGTCGGCACCCGCGACTTCGGCCGCATCGCCGAGGCTTGCGCGCGAGGCCGTGCCGATCTCATAGGTCGCGGGCACGAAGCCGACGGTGCGCGCCACCTGCGGCTGTTCTCGACCTGGGAGATCACCCGCTACCTGATCCCAGTGGCCGGCCCGCATTTCCGCCGGGTGCTGCGGGCCAACCCCGCCCTGCCCCAAGGCCGCACCGAGACCGAAGGCGGCGCCAAATGGTTCACCCTCGACGAAGTGCTCGCCCTGCGCGCGCATTTCGCCGCCGAAGGCAGCCGAGCCAAGGAATACCGCCCCTACCGGCCCGACGGTCTGCCGGCAAAGATCTGCGCGGTCGCTAATTTCAAGGGCGGCGTCGGCAAGACCTCGATGGCAGCACACCTGGCGATGTCGGCAGCCCTCGACGGCTACCGGGTGTTGGTGATCGACCTCGACAGCCAGGGGTCGATGACCAGCATCTTCGGCGGTTCGGTCGGCTCGGAATGGGACACGGTCTTTCCACTGATCGCACGCGATTACGCACTCGGCCTCCAGGCCGAGAACCGCAAGCGCGCTGAGCGAGGCGACCAGTCCCTGCCCTTCGAGGATATGCTCACTGAGGCCCTGAAGCGTTCCGCGGCGGACGTGATCCAACGCACGCACTGGCCCAACATCGATCTCGTCGGCGCACAGCTCAACCTCTACTGGGCCGAGTTCCAGATCCCGGTCTGGCGCATGGCCCTGCGCGGCTGGAAGCTGTGGGAAGCGCTGGAGAACGCCCTCGCCCGGGACAAGGTCCTGGAGACATACGACCTGGTGATCCTCGATACCCCGCCGGCGCTCGGCTATCTCACGATCAACGGCCTGACCGCAGCGGACATCCTGCTGGTGCCGCTCGGCGCCAGCTTCCTGGAATTCGATTCCACGGGCCGGTTCTTCGACATGCTGCACTCGACCTTCCTGTCGATCGAGGACGGCGAGAATCTCGCGGCCCGCGCGCTGGGGCGCGACGAGATCCGCTTCGAATGGGACGCCGTGCGCGCCGTGATCACCCGCTACGACGCCGGTCAGCAGGCTGAGCTCGCCGGCCTGATGCAGGCCTATCTGGGGCGCACGCTCTCCCCTTGGCGCCAGGACTTCACCGCGCTGGTCGGTCAGGCCGGTGAGCAGGTCAACGGCATCTACGAGGCCGATTACCGCGACTTCAACCGCGACACCTATGCGCGCGGCCGCCAGACCTTCGATCAGACCTATGCGGGGTTCAAGCGGCTGCTGCTCGGGGCCTGGCGTCGCGACGAGCTGGCGCGGCTCGCGCTCGCGGAGCCCGCCTGATGGCCCGCCGCCGCCTGAGCCCCGCGAGCGCCCCCGACGGGGATGTTCCGCGCGCGGAACATCCTGCGGATACCGAACGGAGGGCCGACCCTTTCGCCAGGCTCTCGCCGCATCCCGCGCCGATCGCCCGCGTCGCCGCCGATGCCGCCGGATCAGCCGCCGCGGCAGAGCTGGCGGAGAGCCTGCGCCGGGCCCGCGACGAGGGGAGGCTGGTCCTCGATCTGCCGCTCGAGGCGATCGAGCCCGACCATCTGGCGCGCGATCGGCTACCCACTGAGGACTCGGAGATGGCGAGCCTGCGCGAGAGCCTGCGCGCCCACGGCCAGCGCACACCGATCGAAGTGACGCCGCTGCAGGCGAGCCCGGACGGCGGTCTGCCCTACGGGCTCATTTCCGGCTGGCGGCGGCTGATGGCGCTCAAGGCGCTGCATGCCGAGACCGGCGCGCCGCGCTTCGCTCATATCCAGGCGCTGATCCGCCGTCCCGAAACCGCGGCGGCGGCCTATGTCGGCATGGTCGAGGAGAACGAGATCCGCCTCGGCCTCAGCCATTACGAGCGCGCCCGGGTCGCGGCGCTGGCCACACGGCGCGGGGTGTTTCCGAGCGAGAAGGCGGCGCTGCTGGCGCTCTTTGCCACCGCGAGCCGGGCCAAGCGCTCGCGCATCCGGACGTTTCTCGAAATCTATCATGCGCTCGACGGTATCCTGCGCTTTCCGGCGCATCTGCCCGAACGGCTGGGGCTGAAGCTCGTCGAGAGGCTCCGCGCCGGCGAGCGCGCCCGCATCGCCGAAGCCCTTGCCGGCGCGGAGCCGCAGACACCGGAGGCCGAGCAGGCGATCCTCGCCGTCCTGGTCGCCCCGCAGCCAGTAAAGACTGCGCCGCACCGCCGCGAGATCCTGCCCGGGGTCACCCTGGAGGAGCGCCTGCGGGGCCGCAGCCTCACCCTGAGGCTCAGTGGCGAAGGGGTGACGCCGGAGCTGCATGCGCGTATCCGCGCGGCCCTTGCCGGGCTGGGACGCGAAGGCTGAACGGGAAGAAGACGTTCCGCGCGCGGAACATCGCGCAAGCGGGTGGCGGAGAGAGAGGGATTCGAACCCTCGAGACGGTTTCCCGCCTACACACTTTCCAGGCGTGCGCCTTCGACCACTCGGCCACCTCTCCGGCGCGCGGAGAAGACCACCTCAGACGCCGTCGTGCAAGTCGTCCCGCAAGCCCCGGCGCTCGGCGGAGCGCTCTCGCTCGAAAGGCGAGGCGGTTCACGCTTAGGTTGAATGTGGCGAGATTTCGCCCATCGGGAGATTCGCCGTTGCGCGAACTTGAGCGAATGGGCCGCGGCGGGTACTGCTTTGTCCAGAAACGCCCGACCGGAACGGCTGGATACACGTAGAAGTTGTACCAGTCGCGGGCAAAACCTGAGGGACTTGTGTTGCGACACACGCCGATCACCGGCAGCGACAGCCAACGCACCGTAGCTCCGGCTGCGGTCCGTCGCGGCATGCGGGTGCCGCAGCGGGATCCCGCCCCGCCCGCAACCCTTGGCTCGAGCGGCCCGCCCTAGGCCCCGCCGAGCCTTCCGACCCACCCTCGCTGCACCGTCGCGGCACCCGACCGGTCTCTCCGGACGGCAGGGGGAAGTGTGCCTCGTTTCCCGAGATCCGATGACCAGCCGAAGATGCGGCAGCCGCGTCCCAGATAAGGATAACCCCCCATGTCAACATTCAACGTCTCCAATGCCAGGGAGCTCGATTCCGCTCTCGACGACGCCCGCAGTGGCGACAAGATCTTGCTGGCGCAAGGCAATTACGGCGAGCTCGACATAAACGGCCGCTCCTTCCCCACCTTCGCGGGCAACGGTGCGGTAACGATCGCCTCGGCCAGCGACAGCCGGCCGGCGGTCTTCAACGAGATGGACCTGCGCAACGTCTCCAACGTGACGCTCGAGGGGCTGGAGTTCGACGACGGCGGCGGCTCGGGCAAGGCCTTCGTGGTCTATAATTCCGACGGCGTCACCATCCGCGACTCGAGCTTCGAAGGCGTGGTCAGGAACGGCTACGCTGCGAGTTGGGGCCTGCAGATCCTCAAGGCCGAGGACATCACCGTCGAGGGTTCGGAGTTCAGGAACTTCACCAAATCCGCCTCGTTCATCGACATCGAGGACCTTGTGGTCCGCAACAACGACTTCTGGGGCGCCTCGATCGATTCGATGGTGTTCGGCGACGTGCATGACGTGCGCATCGAAGGCAATGAAGTCCACGACCAGAAGGTCAATGCCAAGCACACCGACATGATCCAGTTCTGGGCGGTGCAGAAGGGCCAGGTCTCGAGCGACGTCACGATCAAGAACAACGTGCTCTACAGCGGCGGCGACGGCGAGACCCACGGCATTTACATCGGCAACGAGCTGGTGGCGAGAGGCGGCGGCCGCAGCGATTTTTACAAGGACTTCGTGATCGAGAACAACACCGTCGTCAGCGGCCAGTACCACGGGCTGAGCGTGGGGGCGACCGACGGGCTGAGCATCCGCAGCAACACCGTGCTCCAGACCCCGGGCGGCTCCGACAACGGCGTCACCATCCCGCGCATCGTCGTCGACGACCGGGCGGTGGACGTGAAGATCAGCGGCAACACTGCGCATATGATCTCCGACGACGGCGGCAAGAGCTGGAGCGTCGGCGGCAACAAGATCGTCGCGCGTGGCGAGAAGGCTTCGCAGACCCCCTCGCGCGACAGCGGCACAAGCGGGGACGATAGCGGCGGCGGCGCGAAGGCGCCCCAGGCTCCGCAGGCGGGATTGGACGGCGACGGCCGGGCCGAGACCTTCCGTTTCGACGGCGACAACGTGAAGGGCTTGGACCGCGACAAGGTGGCCGGGCTTGATTTCGGCGAGGGCGACAAACTCGTACTCATCGACTACGACCGCAACACGTTTGACGACGAATGGAAGGATTCCAACTACGTCGCCAACAGCCTGGACGGCCGCTTCGTGCGTATCGACAGCCTTGCGGACATCCACGAGATCGCCGCGGAATCCCGCGACATCGACGTCGATGTCCGCGGCGACACGCTGGTCCTGACCATCGACCAGAACAGCGGCACCCACCAGATCTCGCTCGAGGGTCTGGGGGGAAGCTACGACGCGCTGTTCTGAAAGCGCCGCGGGGCGGGAGCCTGCGCGCTCCCGCCTTCAATCTTCGCGGAGATTTCTGCGCGTTCAATCATCGCGGGCATAGATGTCCTCGTAGCGGGTGATGTCGTCCTCGCCGAGATAGGGGCCGGACTGTACCTCGATCAGGTGCAGCTCGAGCCTGCCGGGGTTCTCGAGCCGGTGCACGGCGCCGAGCGGGATGTAGACCGACTGGTTCTCGCCCAGGAGCCGCACCTCGGGGTCC
>JBBQRM010000028.1:0-14233 GCA_038214855.1 Rhodobacterales bacterium
CACGGGCGTGATCCGCGGATCGCGCTTGAGCTTCTGGGCCTCGGCCCATTCGGCACGCGCCGCCGGGTCCGCCTCCAGATGCGCACGCATCCGCGCCTCGGCGTCGATCACCATCGAGCGCAGCTTCCAGCAGCGGAACACCCTGCCGCCCCGCCCGACGCGGTCCTGGCAGTAGAACACCGGGCCGCCGTCGCGCCGGACGGCGAGCGCGAGCAGCGCCACCACCGGCAGGATGAAAGGCGCGGCGAGCAGGACCACCACGAGGTCGAGCGCCCGCTTGAGGCGGCGCTGATAGAGCCCGCCCTGGCGCGCGGAGACATTGCCGCGGACGGCAGGGGAAGCCTCGGGCGAACAGGCCCCATATCTATTGGAGTAGCTGTCTGAATAGACGGAGAAATCGGCAGCGGAACCGCCGTTGTCGATGCTGGAAGAAAGCGCCATGAGTGAACCCGCCAACTGCAAAACTAATAAACACGACACCCGTACAGACGGTGGATCCTGCGATTTACGGATCGTGACCCGCTAGGGAATACGATCCGGCCCTTGCGAGACCCGACCTTCTGACGAGCGCTTCCCCGACGCCTGACATTTGACTGTTGAGTTTGTTGCTCCCTCGTTGGGGGGATTAAGGCACTTTTAACCTCGAAACTCAATCGAATTTTCACAAAATTTGTTGATTGTTTAATGACATGGTTAAGACTCGCGCATCAACCGAAGGTTGTGATTGCGCGGTTTGCAGATACGGGGAAAGCCCTGCGCCGCCTTCGTTTCCGCCTCCGCGACCGTCTTGGGTCCCGCGGCGCGGGCTGGCGCCGTGTCCGCCATCTCCTCCGCGACTGCCGCGACCGCAGGCAGATGTTGCCGATCGTTCAGCACTTAACCAAATAGGGGAAGACCTGGCCCGGCGTTGGCTGTATGAGGCTGCTGGCGGTAAGAGCGAGTACGAGGGGCGCGCGTATCCCGGGGGCCGTACGGCCGGGTGCGCGACGCAGGGCCCGCGGCAACGCGGGACGCAGGGGACCGCCCGCGGCAACGCGGGCGAGTTGGTGCGGGATGGGCATGTCGAGTACCTTGACGATCTACAACGAGCATTTCGGCCTGGCCGAGCGGCCCTTCACGCTCCTGCCCGATCCGGATTTCCTCTTCTGGTCCGAGAACCACACCCGCGCCTATGCGATGCTGGAATACGGCATGCTGACCCATGCGCCGATCACGGTGATCACCGGCGAGATCGGCGCGGGCAAGACCACGCTGCTGCGGCATCTGCTGCGCAGCCTGCCCGAGGACTTCACCGTGGGGCTGATCTCGAACGCCCAGGGCAACCGCGGCGAGCTGTTGCACTGGGTGCTGATGGCGCTCGGGGTGCCGACCGACACGAACGCCTCCTATGTCCAGCTCTTCGGCCAGTTCCAGGACTTCCTGATCGAGGAATACGCGAGCGGCCGGCGGACGATGCTGATCTTCGACGAGGCCCAGAACCTCAGTGTCGAGACGCTCGAGGAGCTCCGGATGTTCTCCAACATCAACGCCGACAAGGACGAGCTGATCCAGCTCGTGCTCGTCGGCCAGCCCGAGCTGCGCGAGCTGATCTCCCAGCCGCGCCTGGTGCAGTTCGCGCAGCGCGTCGCCGCGGAATACCACCTGCCCGGCATGTCGGCCGAGAGCGTGCGCGACTACGTGACCCACCGGCTGGCGGTCGCGGGGGCGTCTCGCGAGATCTTCACGCCGGCGGCCTGCGAATGCGTGCATCTGGCCTCGCGCGGCGTGCCGCGGCTGGTCAACCAGATCTGCGACTATGCGCTGGTCTACGCCTTCACCGACGGGCTCGACCTGGTCGACGCTTCCGTGATCGAGCAGGTGGTGAGCGACCGGCGGATGCACGGCAACCTGAAGATGGTGGTGTGAGGGATTGAGCGTGCCGTCCGCCACCGCGGGGTGGTGAGCGGAAACCTTATCGTACCCAAGTGAAAGCGAGACGACCCGTGCCCAATCTCGACCTGAGGTTCTACTTCTCGATCTTCCTGCGGCGGCTGCCGTATTTCCTGGTGATCGTGGCGTTCCTGTCGGCGATCGGGATCACCGTCGCCTCGATCCTGCCGCCGGTCTACCGCTCGAGCGCGAGCATGCTGGTCGAGCCGCAGCAGATCCCGGGCGAGCTCGCGCAATCCACCGTGCCGGTCAACCCGTTCGAGCAGGCGCAGATCATCGAGCAGCGGCTGATGACGCGGACGAACCTGCTCGCGCTCGCCGAGCGGATCGGCCTCTACGAGGGCGAGGAGATGTCGGCGGGCGCGATCGTCGGCGACATGCGCAAGCGCATCGAGTTCATCGGCTTCGTCCCCGACGTGACCCGCCAGCCCGACACGCCGGGGGCGACGATCATCGGCGTGGCCTTCGAGGCGCCGACCGGCCCCTATGCGCTCAAGGGCGCCAACGAGCTGGTGAGCCTCGTGCTCCAGGAGAACGTCAAGCTGCGCACCGACCGGGCCGGCGACACGCTCGCCTTCTTCCAGACCCAGGTCGACCAGCTGGCCGAGGCGATCGAGCGCCAGTCCGGGCGCATCGCCGAGTTCAAGACCAACAACGTCGAGGCGCTGCCCGACAGCCTCGCCACCCGCCGCGCCCAGCAGCAGCGCGAGCAGGAGCGGCTCCTCGAGCTCGAGCGCGAGGAGGCGGCGCTGAGAAACCAGCGCGCCACCGTCACCTGGGTGTTCGAGCGCACCGGCCGGGCGAGCACGCTGATCACCCGCAGCCTCGAGGAGGAGCAGCTGCAGGCGCTCCAGAGCCAGCTGATCCAGCAGCGCGCGGTCTATGCCCCCGGCTCGCCCCGGATCAGGGTGCTCGAGAGCCAGATCGCCGCCCTCGAGGCGCTGGTCGAGGAGCAGCGCAGCGCCCGCGCGCTGCCCGACGCCGAGGGCCAGCCCGCCGCACCCGCCTCCGAGCTCGACGTCGAGCTCGCGCCGATCGACGCGCGGCTGGAGTTCATCGCCCAGGAAAAGGCGCTGATCGAGCAGACGCTCTCCGAGTTCGACGCCTCGATCCAGGCGACGCCGTCCAACGAGATGGTGCTCGGCGGGCTCGAGCGCGAGATGGCGAGCCTCCAGCAGCAGTACGACACCGCCAACGCCGCCCTCGCCCAGGCGCAGACCGGCGAGCGCATCGAGGTGATGTCGCAGGGCGAGCGCTTCTCGCTGATCGAGCCGCCGACCGAGCCGGGCAGCCCGGTGCGGCCCAAGCGCGTGCTGATCGCGGGCGCCGGCGTCGTCGGCGGCATCGGCGCGGGGGTGGGCTTCATCCTGCTGATGGAGCTCCTGAACCGCTCGATCCGCCGGCCGGTCGATCTCAGCACCCGGCTCGGCATCCAGCCCTTCGCGACCGTGCCCTACATCCGCACGTCGGCCGAGCGGCGCTGGAAGCGCGGGGTGATCGCGCTGGTGCTGGTGCTGGTTCTGGTGGCGATCCCGGCCGGGCTCTTCGCGCTGCACACCTATTATCTGCCCCTCGATCTGCTCTGGAGCCAGGCCGTGGACGCAAGCGGCCTGCCCGGTCTGCTCGAGGGGGCGCCGCAGGACGCGGCCCCGCCGCCGCCGGCGGCGGACCCGGCCTGAGGCGGCGCAAGTTCGGGTCCGGCCGGAAGGTCGGCACGGGTTCGAGGATCCGACCCTCGGGTCGGTACGAGTTTGAGGATCCGACCGGAAGGTCGGCACGAGTTTAAGGGTCCGGCCCGAGGGTCGGCACGGGGAAGAGAATGGAACGCATCCAGGCCGCGATTCAGAAAGCCAAGGAACAGCGGACGCAGGTGCCCGCCGGACCGGGCAAGGCCCTGCCGCCGAGCATGGTGGGCAACGTCTCGCGTCCGCGGGCGCCCGCGGGGCCGGGACCGGCCTGGGAGGCGCTCCCTGTCTTCGAGCCCGACGCGAAGCTGCTCGCGCGGGGTCGCGTCGTCACCTTCGCGGGCGGCGATCCCGCGCATGCGACCTTCGACATGATGCGCACCAAGCTCCTGCGCGCGCTGCGGCAGAACGGCTGGACCTCGGTGGGGATCACCTCGCCCACCTCGGGCTGCGGCAAGACCACCACCTGCCTCAACCTCGCCTTCAGCCTTGCGCACCAGGCCGACATCCGCACCGTCGTCGTCGATCTCGACCTGCGCCGCCCGGCGATCGCCCGCCAGATCGGCCTCACCCGACCGCAGTCGATGGCCGCGGTGCTCCAGGGCACGCGGGAGGTGGCGGAGAACTTCGTGCGCGTCGGCGAGAACCTCGCGATCGGCACCAATGCCGAGGCGGTGCGCAATTCCGCGGCGCTCCTGATGAACGCGGCGACCGCGAAGGGGGCGGCGGCGCTCAAGGCTGCCTTCAACCCCGACGTGATCCTCTACGACCTGCCGCCGATGCTGATGAGCGACGACGCGATGGCGTTCCTTCCGCATCTCGACGCGGTGCTCCTGGTCGCGGGCGCGGAGAAGAGCCGGCTCGACGAAGTCGACAAATGCGAGCAGGACCTCTCGGAGGCCACCAACGTGCTCGGCGTCGTGCTCAACATGTGCCGCTACACCGGCGAGGATTACGGCTACTACTGAGGCGCGTCTCCAGACCCGCGCGGCAGCCCGAGCATCTCGTCGTAGAGCGCCCGGGTGTCGGCGGTCGCGCCGGCGCGCCGCAGGCGGCGGCCGTAATCGAGCAGGGCCTCGGCGCGCCGCCGCTCCGCCTCGAGCGCGACCGCATGGACTTCCGGGGTCTTGATGTTCATTGCCACAGCCCCGCCTCTCGCTGGTCTTCTACCCCGATGGCTCTCGCGGTTTGAACATGGCGGCGCGGGGCGGCCCGTGCCAGGCTCATATCAGGCCTTCCCGATCAGCCGCGCGAATTCCGCCTCGTAGCGCGCGACGTTGCGCGCGACGTCGTAGGTCTCCTCGACGAAGCCCCGCGCGCTGCGCGACAGCGGCACCAGGGCCGCCTTGTCGGCGGCGATCGCGCGCAGCCGCTCGGCCCAGGCCTCCGGCGTGTTGGCCGCGCGCATCCCCGAGCGTCCCTCGATCACGTATTCCGGCAGCGGCTCCACGTCCGAGGCGAGCACCGGCAGGCCGACCATCATCGCCTCGAGGACGATCTTGCTCACGCCTTCGTGGTCGCAGGGGTGGCAGAGCAGGTCGGCGCCGGCCAGCCGCGCCCACAGCGCCTCCTGCGGCACGAAGGGCTCGATCCGGATGCTTGCGCCCAGCCCGCGCGCCTCGATCAGCCGGGCGATCTCGGGGGCCCGCGCCCCGGTGCCGATCATCGTGACCCGCACCGGCGGATCGCCCCTGAGCAGCGCCACCGCCTCGACCAGCAGGTCCTGGCGCTTCTGATAGGTCGAGAACCGCGTCGCCACCACGATCTCGAGCCCGGGGCCGGGGCTCGGGCCGCGCCAGGCGTAGGGATGCGCCACCTCGACGCCGATATCGGCCACGAAGCGGTCGCGCGGCGCGAGTGCCATCCCCACCTCGGCCGCGCGGGCCTCGATCAGCCGCGCGCTCGCCTGCGACAGGAAGTTGATCGCATCGACGCCGTTGAACACCCGCGCGTACTCCGCCGCGAGGCCGGCGCGGGACGTGTCGCGGGATCTGACGATCGCATCGAACCAGTTGAGCCCGGCCATGCGCATCACGATCCCGAACGCGCCCCTGCGGGCGTCGCGCGCGCGCAGGGCCTGCTCGAGGAACTCCATCTCGTAGAAGGCGTAGAGGAGTTGCGCGCCCTGGGTCTCCTCGGCCCCGAAGATCTGCCGCCCCGCCCGGTCCCACAGCCGCCGCTCGAGCCTCTGCGGGTCCATCCCGAGCCGCCGGAGCGCGCGGACCGCGAGCGCGCGCCGCGGGCTCGCCACGAGCAGCACCGTCACGCCGTTTCTCTCGAAGCGCCGGAGGTCCCGGCCCCGATCGCGGCGCAGCGAGGCGAAGACCACGCGGTGCCCGCGCGCGGCCAGCCCCTCGGCGATCAGCCGCATCGAGTTCTCCGCCCCGCCGACGCGCGCCCCGAGATAGGGCGAGACCTCCGTGAAGAACAGCAGGTGCATGGGGGAAGCTCCGGGGGGCGAGGGGCGGCGCAGTGAACCGGAAATCGCCGGCCCTGCCAAGGGCCGGTTCGGGCCTGCGGGTTGCGGCTTTCCTCGGCCCCGCCGGCGGGCTATCACCGCCCCCCAGCCACGAAGGAGACCTGCGGAATGGACGGCGAGAGGCCCATCTTCATCCTCGGCCTGCAGCGCGGCGGCACCAATCAGGTGCTCAACGTCCTGCGCTCGCATCCCGACACCACCTGGCCCGAGGGCGAGTTCCACGAGGCCTTGCGCGGCCGCGGGTTGCGCCGCGACGGCCCGCTGCGCTCGGCGCGCAAATGGCTCGCCTACGCGCCGGTGCGTCTCGCGAGCGGCGACGCGCTCGACCCCGACCGGCCGCCGCGCGAGGGCGCGCTCAAGGGCACCCGCGGCGCCTGGGTGCGGGCGCGGCTCGCCGCGTCCGAGCGCACCAACCGCCCCCGGGTGCGCGCCTACAAGGAGGCCCTGGCCGGCCAGGGCTTTCTCGACGCCGGGGCCGCGCGCATGGACCGGCTGGTGGTCAAGCTCGTCAACCACAACGTCGGGCTCGCCCCCGATCTCGCGCGTCTGTGGCCCCGGGCGGTGTTCGTGGGGCTCATGCGCGACGCCTTCGGGGTCTGCGAGGGCCAGGCGGTGCGCGGCGCCTCGATGGACGCCGCGACCGGCACCTACGCCTACGTCGGCGAGCGGCTGATGGCGCTCGAGGCGGCGGGCGCGCGCATCCGCACCTTCCGCTTCGAGGATCTGGTCGAGGACACCGAGGCGGTGGTGCGCGCGATCTACGATTTCTGCGGCCTCGATGCCGCCGCCACGAGGGGCCTGTGCCTGCAGAACAAGGAGCGGGTGCTCGATGCGAAGGGCCGCGTGGTCGGCGTCGACAAGGTCGATGCCTTCTACACCTTCGCCGAGGTGGGCCGGCACATGAAGCGCGACACCGGCACCGCCTCGGCCTCGCGCCTCGGTGCCGAGGCCCGCGCCGAGATCGCCGCGCGCACCGCCCCGATCCGGCGGCACTTCGGCTACACCTGATCGCGCCCTCGCGATCGATCTTAAAAAGCCGCGCCCTCGCGATCCACCTCAAGGGTCGCGTCTCGGCCCCGGCTTCGTGCGGCGTGCAAGATTCCTAACGGAGTCTGAAAACGCGATAATTTCTCCAACGTTTTCAATGCCAAGATCCATGTTGCACAGTGCAACACCGTGCAACTCGCGCGGCCCGGAGCGCCGCACCCGTCGGGCGTTAAGCCTGCGGCGGAGCCGGCATTGATCGCGCCCGCCCCCGCGGCTATGCTCGAGGCCCGGCCGGAGAGGGCTTCCGGCCCGGCCCGTGGCGCGCGTGTCCGCCCGGGCCCCGGGGCTGTGGTTTTCGGGATCAGGGTAACATGGTACGGCCCTCTTCTTCCTCGCAGGCGGCGCGGCCGTCCCGGGCCGCCCGGCGCGCGCTGCACGCGCCGACGCCGCAGGACCGCGCCGCAGGCGTCCCGGAGGCCCCCGAGGCCGCGACCGAGACCACGACCGCCCCGCGTCTGCTGCTCGTGTTCCTCGCGAGCCTGCTCCTGCCCGTGAACTTCGCCGTGGCGGGCGTGGGGTTCACCCCATCCCGGGTGTTCCTGCTCGTGATGGTGGTGCCGCTCGCCTGGCGGATCCTGCGCGATCCGGGCAACCGCGTCACCGCGGCGGACCTGCTGATCCTGGGCTACGTCGGCTGGACGAGCCTCGCGATCATGGCCAACCACGGCGCCTCCCGGCTGCCCTTCATCGTCTCGAGCGCCGTGGACCTCTTCGGCGGCTATGTCGTCGGCCGGGCGCTGGTGCGCAACGCCGCCGACTACCGGCTCCTGTTCCGCTACTTCGTCTGGGCGTTGATCGCGCTCGCGCCCTTCGCGCTGGTCGAGCTGCTCACGCGGCGCAACATCATCTTCGACGTCGTCAACATCTTCGCCCGGGCGCCGAACCCGGCGGGCGAATCCGCGCGGCTCGGCCTCTTCCGGGTGCAGACGGTGTTCGAGCACTACATCCTGTTCGGGCTGTTCTGCTCGATGGGCTTTGCCAACGTCTACTACATCCATCTCGAGCGGCTCCGCTCGAGCCTGCCGCGCCTCGCGCTCGTGGGCGGCCTGACCTTCACGGCGCTCTCCTCGGCGCCGGTGATCTCGATCGGCCTCCAGGGCCTGCTGACGATCTGGGACCGGGTGATGCGCTTCCTGCCGGGGAAGTGGCCGGTCCTGATCCTGGTCGCGGGCGGGGGCTTCGCGGTGGTGCAGCTCGGCTATCCCGGCGGCCTGCTCGCGCTGGTGATCGACAATCTCTCCTTCGATCCCTCCACCGGCTGGGGGCGGATGGAGATCCTCGAGTACGGCAGCGCCGAAGTGGTGCGGCATCCGGTGTTCGGCATCGGGATGAACGAATGGGTGCGGCCCTGGTGGCGCAAGGTGTCGATCGACAACTTCTGGCTGCTGACGGCGGTGCGCTTCGGCCTGCCGGCGCTGCTGCTGCTGTGGCTGGCGATCGCGGCGAACGCGCTCGGCGCGTTGCGCCGCGGCGATCTCGGGACGGCAGAGACGCGGATGCGCACCGGCTATCTGATCGGCTGGACGGGGCTCGCCTTCACGCTGGGCACCGTGCACATCTGGGGCGAGGTCTCGATCTTCGTGATGACCTATATCGGCGCCGGCGCCTGGTTCTACGCCCGGGCGGAGGTGCCGGTCCCGGCGCGGGAGCGGCGGAGGCGCGCCACGGCCGCGCGCCTCGAGGGGCCGCAGCCGGCAGGGGCCGCGCCGCCGGCGGCGGCGGCCGGTGCCGGCCCGGCCCGCGTCCCGGGCGCGCGCCGCCCGATCACCGCCGTGCGCCGGACGGGCGCGGGACGTTAGGGGAGGCGGGGGATGCATCTTTACCCTGAAACCTTTGGCCGTGTTGCAATTGCGTCCGAAGTGCGGGACACCCAAGCACAACCGAGCGGCGAGAGAGACCGCCGCCGCAGGGCACGGCCGCGCGGGCCGCGGGGCCCCCAGCGAATGGACCCCCAGCGAATGGACTCAGTGAGCCGATGATCACCTCGTTCCGCAAGCTCCTGAGCCTGCTCACCCCGCGCGAGCGCCGCGGCTTCTTCCTGCTCACCTTCGTCGCGATGGTCGTGGCCCTGTTCGAGGCGGCGGGCGTCGCCTCGATCCTGCCCTTCATGGCGGTGCTGGCCGAGCCTCAGAGCATCCACACCAACGCCTTCCTGTCGCGGCTCTACGCGGCCTTCGGCTTCACCTCCGACGAGAATTTCCTGATCTTTCTCGGAGTCGCGACCTTCTCGATCTTCGTGACCGGCATCTTCCTGAAGATCGGCGCGCTCTATGCGATGGTGCGCTTCTCGAACATGCGCGCCTTCGCGCTCAGCAGCCGCCTGCTGCGCGGCTACCTGCGCCAGCCCTACACCTGGTTTCTCAACCGCCACAGCGCCGATCTCGGCAAGACGGTGCTCTCGGAGGTCGACGGGGTGGTCAACAACGGCTTCATGCCGGCGATGCGGATCGTCTCGAACCTGTTCATGGTGGTCTTCATCGTGGCCCTGCTCGTCGTCGTCCAGCCGCTGGTCGCCGTGGGCAGCGCCGTGGTGCTGGTCGCGAGCTACACGCTGGTCTTCGTCACCGCGCGCCGGCACCTCGGCCGCATCGGCCAGCAGCGCTACGCCGCCAACGGCGCGCGCTACAAGATCGCCCAGGAGGCGACCGGCGGCATCAAGGACGTGAAGCTGATGGGGCTCGAGGAGGGCTACATCAACCGCTTCCGCAAGCCCGCCTACGCCATGGCGACGGCCAACACCGCCAAGGTGGTGATCGGCGACGCGCCGCGCCACCTGCTCGAGGGGATCGCCTTCGGCGGCATGATGCTGATGATCCTCTATCTGCTGGTGACCGGCAGCGGCGAGCTCGGGGGGATCCTGCCGATCCTGGGCGTCTACGCCTTCGCGGGCCTCAGGCTGCTGCCGGCGCTCCAGCAGGTCTACAACCAGATGACCTCGCTGCGCTTCGGCCGGGTGGCGCTCGACGCGCTGCACGCCGATCTCGAGGAGATCCGCGCCAATGCCGAGGCCGAGCCCGAGCGGGCGCAGGTGGCGCCGATCCGCCTGCGCGAGCGGCTGGAGCTGCGCGACATCCACTACGCCTATCCGCGCGCCGAGCGGGCGGCGCTGCGCGGCCTCAGCCTTCGCATCGAGGCCAACACCACCGTCGGCATCGTCGGCGGCACCGGCGCCGGCAAGACCACGGCGGTCGATCTGGTGCTGGGGCTGCTCGCGCCGCAGAGGGGCGCGCTCGAGGTCGACGGTATCGAGATCGGACCCTCGAACCTGCGCGCCTGGCAGAACGCGATCGGCTACGTGCCCCAGCAGATATTCCTCACCGACGACACGGTGGCGTCCAACATCGCCTTCGGGCAGCCGCGCGACCGCATCGACCGGGCGGCGATCGAGCGGGCGTCGCGGATCGCCGAGCTGCACGATTTCGTCATGGAGGAGCTGCCGCAGGGCTACGACACGCCGGTGGGCGAGCGGGGGGTGCGGCTCTCGGGCGGCCAGCGCCAGCGCATCGGCATCGCGCGGGCGCTCTACCACGACCCCGACGTGCTGATCCTCGACGAGGCGACCTCGGCGCTCGACAACCTCACCGAGCGCGCGGTGATGGACGCGGTCCACAATCTCGGCCGTGCCAAGACCATCGTGCTGATCGCGCATCGGCTCTCGACGGTGAAGGACTGCGACACGATCTTCATGCTCGAGCGCGGCCGCGTTGTGGCCGAGGGCACCTACGACGCGCTGATCGACACCAGCCAGAAGTTCCGCGCCATGGCCGTCGGCGAGAGCTGAGCTTCTGTCGGGGCAGCCCGACGCCTCGCGTGAAAGAGCCTTAACAAGACGTAAAAACGCCGATTTTTATCCTGTGTTTTCAATGCCCGGATCCACCTTTCACAGTGAAAGGCGCCTCAGCTCCGGGACCCCAGCAGGCGCCGGTAGCCCTCGGTCACCGCCCCGTAGAGGTAGTGGTTCGCCCGCCCGTAGTGCCGCTTGTTGCGCATCAGGATGTAGGCGTCCTTGAGGATCCCGCTGCGGTGCGGATAGCGGTGGAAGTACGGGTTCTCTTCCCGGTAGTTCCAGTCGAAGAGCTTCGTCGCGATCCCCGTCTCGTGCAGCACGAAGGGCAGGCTCAGCTGGTCGCGCCGCGTGTGGGCGTTGAGCTCGTCCCACCACAGCGCCATTGCGCGGCCCAGCCGCGGCCCGTCGTGGCGGCGCAGGATGATGCCGTTCTCGGTCAGCCGGGCGTCGTCGGGACAGCCGCGCGCGCGATAGCCCGCGAGCTGGGCCTCGCCCTTCTGGTGCTCCTCGGGCGAGACCTTGCCCACCTCGGCGCAGAAGGCGAGCTCGGAGGCGACATCCCGGCGCTCGCCGTGCACGAAGAGGCCGATCTCGGCGCCCGAGGCGAGAAACTCCGCGATCAGCGGGCCGAGATCGCCGAGCACCAGGATGTTGGCGTCGAGATAGATCGACAGATCCGCCTCGGGAAACACCTCCCCAGGGAAGAACTTCAGCCGGCGGTTGGCCATCGCCGAGCCGAGCCCCGCCACCGCCTGCGGCTTGGGACGCCACTGCCAGCCGCGCACGAAGCGCGGCCTGCGGTCGGAGAAGAGCACGTAGTCCACCCCCGGCGTCGCCGCCACCGGCGAGAACACCTGATCGTAGGCGAGGTCGGTGCAGGTGTAGACGACGGTCCTGGGAAGGATGTTCATGAGCCGGTCCTGTCCGGGCGGGTGCGCCGCGACACCTCCGCCGCAAAGCCCAAGATCGGGTTAAGCCCGGCCGGGGCCGGGCGCGCGCTCAGGCGCGCCGCTCCACCGCCTCGATCAGGTCGCCCACCGTGGCGAGGCCCTCGAGGTCGCGGGTGCTGAGCTTGATGCCGAACTCGTCCTCGATCGCGTAGATCAGGGTGATGTGGGAGACAGAATCCCAGGCCTCGACATCCTCGGCGGTCATCTCCGGGCGCAGCTCGAGCGCATCGTCCTCGAAGGTGGTGCGAAACACCTCGGTCAGTCTGTCCACCACGTCCGACATGCGCAGGCGTTCCTTCGGGTCCAAGGCCTCAGATCCAGGCCACATGAATGGGCGCGTCCGGCGCTGTCAAGGCGGCGGCCCCGGCGCTCCAGCGGATTTCCTCCCCGCCCGCGTCCCCCGCCTCCGGCCCGCGCTCGGGCCGCGCCTCCGGCGTGAGGCCCAGCCGCGGATAGAGATCGGCGACCATGCCGTTGCGCCCGCTGGGCACGTAACGCCCGACGACCCGGGCGAGGCCCGCTCCCTGGGCGATGCGGGCGAGCTCGGCCATCACATGCGCCTCGACCCCGCGTCCGAGCACCCGGCAGCTCATCAGGAGCGTGTCGATCTCGAGCGCGTCGCCCGTCGCCTCGGCCAGCGCCACCGCGATCAGCCCGTGGTCGGTGAACTTGTCCCCGAGCCGCACCCACAGCCCATGCGCGCCGGGGCGGGCGAGGAAGGCCTCGAGCTCGGCCTGGTTGCGGCGGATGGTGGTGAGGTTGAACTGGTTGGTCTTGTTGATCAGCTGGACGACGCGGGCCATGTTGAGCGCATCGATCCGCCCGACCTGGGCGACCATGTTCAGGCTCGCCTGGTAATCCTCGAGCGAGCCCGCGCTCGTGCGCAGGGTCTCGGCCTGGGCGCGGGCGCGATACTGCCCGGTGCGCGCGCGGTCCGCGCTCGTGAAGGCGGCCGGCTCGAGCCAGGGGTAGGTCTCGATCGCGCCGCGGTAGCCGGTCGGCTCCTCGGGCAGCACCGGCACGTCGACCTGCGGCAGCGCCCGGCGCACCTCGGCGCGCTCGTAGGGGTTGTCGTCGAGGAAGACGAAGCTGTCGAGCCCGAGCGAGAGCTGCTCGGAGAGGCTCGCGATGCTCTCGGACTTTGCGCCCCAGCCGACGGCGAAGGCGGCGATGTCCTCCTCGCGCAGGACCATCTCGGGATGCTCGCGGAACGGGCGCAGCGCCACCTCGGGGTCGTTCTTGGAGCTGACCGCCAGCACGACGCCGCGCGCAGCCAGCCCCTTGAGCGCGGCCTGGAAGTCGACATAGGCCTCGCCGAGCGTGCCGCCGCCGAGCGCGATCCCCTCGATCCCGTCGTCGCCGATCACGCCGCCCCACAGCGTGTTGTCGAGATCGAGCACCACCGCCTTGCGCGACAGGCCCAGCCTTGCTGCCAGCACCGCCGCGGTGTGGCGCGCGAGCATCGGCAGCGTGTCCGGCGCGAAGGGCATCTTGGCCATGTACCAGCCGCGGTCGTCGAACCAATGGTCGCGCCCGACCCGGCCTGCGAGCGCGGACGTGTCGAGAAAGCCCACGTCCTGCGCGGCGGCGCGTTCCGCGAGGCCGCGGTTGATCGCAGCCGTAACCGCGCGCCGCGACCCCGCGACGCCGGCGCTCAGATGCCCGAGCGGGTCGGTGCCGGGCGTGGCGAACCCGTGCTGGACGATGATCGGAGCGGCGGTGCGGCGCACGGCCTCCCAGACGCCGGACCAGCGGTCGATCTCGGCGCGCGCCTCGGCTTCAGGGTCTTCGGAGAAGGCCCGGACTCCGAGGGCGCGATGCTCGGGAGCGAGGATCAGCGCGTCGAGCCCGCCTTCGTAGAGGGAAGAGCCGGGATCGAGCGTATCGTTGAAATACTGGCCGAAATCGGCCTCGCGCACGGTCAGCGCGATCCCCGTCCGTGCCGCGGCGAGCCGCAGCAGCGGCGCGAAAGTCTTGGTGGTCCAGGTCCCGACCAGGCCCACGGTCATCGTGCGGCGCACGCGCGGCAGGCTCGCGTCGGGGCAGCGCGCGATCAGCCCCGCCGCCGCCGCCCAGGTCTTGAAGCTCGCGGGCGCGTCGATGATCGGCATCAGCCAGGCGGCGGCGGCCTCGGGGCGCCCGGCCTTGAGATGGGCGCGCGCGAGCTTGACGCAGAGCCCGCCGCGGGGCAGCTCGACCAGGGCGGCCGCCTCCTCGTAGGCTTGGGCCGCCTCGTCATAGCGGCGGGCGGCGAAATGCTCGTCGCCGGTCTCCTTGAGCGAGGCGGTGGAGCGGTGCATCTGGTTCATCGCGTGGCTTTCCGTTCCCGGTGCACGTCGGCCGCCGGAACGGCCGC
>JBBQRM010000029.1:0-13880 GCA_038214855.1 Rhodobacterales bacterium
CGCCCCAGCCGGCGGCATCGCGGCTGAGCCACGCGCCCAGCCCCCGACGCCGCACCCAGGGCTCGACATGCAGCGCGTGCAGCATCGCGACCTCTCCCGCCATTGCGACGAAGGCCGCTCCCGCGGGCCGGTCGTCGATGCGCCCGAGCAGGTAGAGCTTCGGGCCGCTCACCCGCGCCATCACCGCGCGTCGCCCGGCGCCGATGCCGCCCGCCTCCCAGAGCGCATCGTGGATCGCGAGCGGACCCTCGCTGCGGATGGTGACCAGATCCGCGGCCCGCGCGGCAACCGCCGCCGCGGGTGCCGCGAGCAGCGCCGTGGGGTTGAACGTGGCGAGCCCCTGAGCCTCCAGCGCGGCGTCGAGCGCCTCCTCTCCGGCGCGGACCATGAACAGCGGCCGGAGCCCGGCCGTGCGCTGGGCGGCGATGGCGGGGCCGGGGTCGGCGAAGGCCCCGTCGAGCGTCGCCGCCGAAGCCCGCCCGCCGCCGCCCGCGCCGTCGCGCAAGGTGTAGGGGCCCACCCGCCAGACGCGGGCCGCGGGCCAGGTCGCGCGGGTGGCGGCGAAGAGATCCATCAGATCACGTGCCGTTCCAGTTCTCGCCGCCCCTCCGCCAGCCGCGCGAAGCCGAAGGGCGCGAGGTCGAGCGTGCGGTAGCTCCCGTGGACGATCATCTCAGCGAGGCCCCGCCCGACGCCCGCCGCCTGCTGCAGCCCGTGGCCGGAGAAGCCGTTGGCGAAGTGAAAGTTGCCGATCTCCGGATGCGGCCCGAGGATGGCGTTCCGGTCGCGCGTGTTCATGTCGTAGTGCCCGGCCCAGAAGCGCCGCAGCTTGATCGCCTCGAAGGCGGGGGCGCGCGCGGCGAGCACGGGCCAGACGGTCTGCTCGAACTCCGCGTGCCGCGGCTCGAAATCGTCCGGCGCCACCGCCGGATCCGGGTCGGGGGTGCAGGCGGCGATGAAGCCCGCGCCCTCGGGCCGGCACCAGACGCCCGAAGGGTCGATCATCAGCGGCAGCCGGCCCGCCGGCGGTCGTGCTGCATCGAAGCAGAACACGGTGCGTTTGCGCCGCTCCACCGGCAGAACGATGCCGGCCATCGCCGCGACCTCGGCGCCGTTGCCACCCGCGGCGTTGACGAACTCTCCGCAGGCGAGGCGACCGCCGCCGGCCAGCCGCGCGGCGGCGATGCGGCCCGGCAGGCGGTCGAGCCCCACCACCCGGTCGCGCAAATAGTTGACGCCCGCCGCGCGCGCGAGGCTGCGGAAACCCTGCAGCAGCCCCATGTTGTCGAACCAGCCCTCGCCGCGCACACCGTAGGCCGCAAGGGTGAGGTCCACGACGATGAGATGCGGGAAGCGTTCCACGAGCGCCGCGGGCTCCAGCAGCTCGATCGCCGCGCCCTCGGCGCATTGCACCGCGTGATCGGCGCGCAGCGCCGCGGCCTGCGCCTCGCTCGCGGCGAGGGTGAGATAGCCCTGTTCGTGGAAGGCGAGGTCGAGCCCCGCGAGGCGCGGGAAGTCGCGGATCACCTCGAGCCCGAAGACCGAGAGCCGCGCGTTGAGCGGGCTCGAGAACTGCTGGCGGATGCCGCTCGCGGACAGCGCCGTTGCGGCGCGGGCGTAGCTCGGATCGGGCTCGACGACGGTGATCCGCCCGGCAAAGCCCAGCGCGGTGAGGTAATAGGCGGTGGCGCTGCCGATCACGGCGCCGCCGCAGATCAGCACGTCGGTGCTTGAGCGAGATCCGACCTGACCGCCACCATCCGCAATCCTTTCCATGTGGTTAATGATGCCCGGAACACCCTTGATAATCAATGTGTTGTCGATTTGCTCAACCTTGAGCAGCCTTGAGCATCCCCTGCTCCGGCAAGATCATCTTGCTCGAAAACCGCTCTAGTTCGCGTCATCGGGATGACCGGTGGCCGCGAAGCCGCCGCCGACGACGCGGGTCGCGACAGCCCCGGGATCGGGACGCTCTGTCCGCGCGAGCACCGCCTCGATATGCGGGTCGGCGCTGTCCTGCGGGCGGAAGCCGATATGGGTGGCGTGCAGGTTCGACACGGCGCGCGCGGCGTTGTCCGAGGTGCCGTAGATCACCGAGAAGCCTGTGCGCGGCGCATTCAGCGCCGCCTCGACCAGCCGCACACAATCGGCGAAGCTGAGCCAGGACCAGAGCATCCGCCGGTCGGCCGGCTCCGGGAAGCACGAGCAGATGCGCAGGGCCACGGTCTCGATGCCGAACTTGTCCCAGTAGAGGCTGCCGAGATCCTCCACGAAGGTCTTGGTCAGGCCGTAGAACGTGTCCGGCCGGTGCATGGCGCGCGTGTCGGGCACCGCCTCGACCGGCGCGAAGCCCACCGCATGGATCGAGCTCGCATAGACCACCCGGCGGGCGCCGTGCAGCCGCGCACCCTCGTACATGTGATAGGCGGCCGGCAGGGTGTCGGCGACGATCTCTTGAAACGTCTGCTCGCGCGGATGGCCGGCGAAATGCACGATGGCGTCGCAGTCGCGGGTCACCTCGAGCGCCGCGTCCCGGTCCGCGAGGTCGCATTCGACGATCTCCTCGTGGTCCGCCGCGTCTCCCATCGGCTTCACGTCCACCAGCCGCAGCCGCTCGGCCAGCGGCGCGAGGCCCCTGCGCAGGTGCGAGCCGAGGCTGCCGGCGGCGCCGGTGATCAGGATGCGGCGGTGGTCGGGCATGGGGAGGTCCTCTGGGCGGCGTCGCGCATGGCACTCAGGGTCTGGCGCGGGGTCAGCGCCTCGATGTCGGCAACGAGGTGGAGCACCGCGCCGGTCGGGCTCGCGCGGGCGCGCTCGAAGGCCGGGGCGAAATCCTGCGTGCGGGTGATCTTTTCGGCATGGAAGCCGTAGGCGCGCGCGATGGCGGTGAAGTCGGGGTTCGCGATGTCGGTGAAGCTGACGCGGTCGGGATAGGTGCGCTCCTGGTGCATCCGGATCGTGCCGTAGCTGCCGTTGTCGATCACCAGCACGATCGGCTGCGCCCCCGCCTGCATCGCGCAGCCGAGTTCGGGCAGCGTCATCTGGAAGTCGCCGTCGCCGGCGAAGCAGACCACGCAGGCTAGGGGGCGCGCGACCTTGGCCGCGATTGCGGCCGGCAGGCCGTAGCCCATCGCGCCCGATTGCGGCGCGAGCAGGCGCTGGCGCGGGCCGTAGGCGAAGTGCTTGTTGGGCCAGATCGCGAAGTTGCCGGCGCCGTTGGTCAGGATCGCGTCGTCGGGCAGCTCCGCCTGGAGCCAGCGCAGGACCTCGCCCATGTCGAGCGCGCCCGGCTGCGGCGGCGCTGCGAGCCCTGCTTCGTAATCGGCGCGGGCGCGTGCGGTGCGCGCCTGCCACGGCGCCTCGACGCGCAGGTCGCGAAGGGCTGCCAGAAGCAGCGCCGGATGCGCGTGGATCGCCAGATCGGCGGTGTAGATCTTGTTGAGCTCGGCGGCGCTGGCATGGACGTGGATCAGCCGCGGGCCGAGGAACGGCGGCGGCCCGAACAGCGCATAGCCGTCGGTCGTCGGCTCGTCGAAGCGCAGGCCGATGCCGAGGATCAGGTCGGCGCCCTCGATCAGCGCCCTGACGGAGGCCGCCTTGCCGAGCCCGGCGTCACCGGCGTAGGCGGGCGAGTGGTTGTCGATGGCGTTCTGACGGCGGAAGGCGGTCAGCACCGGCAGGTGGTTTCCCTCCGCGAAACGCTTGAGGTCCGCCTGCGCTGCATCGTCCCAGCCTCCACCCCCGGCGAGGATTAGCGGCGCCCGCGCCTCGGCGAGCATCCGGGCGATCTCGGCGATCGCGCCCGGCTCGGGCGCGGCGCGGGGGATGCGGACGCGGGGGCCGGCCGAGCGGTCGGTCCCGGCCGCGAGCACGTCCTCCGGCAGCGCCACGATCACCGGGCCGGGGCGGCCGGTCAGAGCCGTTGCGAAGGCGCGGGCGAGGATCTCCGACACGCGGTCCGCGTGGTCTATCTCGACCGCCCATTTCGCCAGCGGCCCGAAGACGGCGCGGTAATCCACCTCCTGGAACGCCTCGCGCCCGCGCATCTCCGTCTCGATCTGGCCGACGAAGAGGATCATCGGGCTCGAGTTCTGCATCGCGGTATGCACGCCGATGGCGGCATTTGTGGCACCCGGGCCGCGGGTGACGAAGGCGATGCCGGGCGCGCCGGTCAGCTTGCCCCAGGCCTCGGCCATGAAGGCCGCACCGCCCTCGTGGCGGTTGGGGATCAGGCGGATGCGCTCGGAGACGTCGTGGAGCGCGTCGAGCACCGCGAGATAGCTCTCGCCGGGCACGCCGAAGGCCGCGGTGACCCCCTGCGCCAGCAGGCAGTCCACCAGGACCCGGGCGCCGCTTTGCTCCGTCATCGTCTCCCCCCGCGGCCATGGCGCCCGCGCGCCCGTCTCTCTCCGCCACACTGTGCGAGCCTTCCGTCCGTTGCAACACGTCCTGCGCACCCCCTCGCGGAGCCCGGCGGAAGGTGCACACGCGTGATATTCGACCGCGGACGGGGGCTGCACACGCGTGTTATTCGAGCGCCGCGCAGCCGCGGGAGACGATGTGTCCAACTTGAAGCCATAAGCAAGTCGTTGAAAACAAAGGCACACGCTGTTGTGAAGTCGCGCCGCCAACGCTGCGTGACCCTGCGTCGAATGGTCTGGGCCAAGGCGATCCAGCCGCGCCGCGAGTGGCGGAGGGCAGGGTCTTGGCCCGCTTCCTGCGTTTCCGGCCGATGCCGACGTGTCCCGGCGGCGCGACGGGCTTGATTCCGGGCGGGCTGGCGCGCGGCTCCGGCGGCAGGTTTGGGGGCGCGCCCAGAGACGACCTATCTTGCAGCGTGTTGCGGAACCATACGACATGGGGGAGCGCCCCGAAACGGGAGGCGGCGCTACCGCCCGCGCGCGGCGGTCTCGACGGTGCGGATGAAGACGTCGTTGTCGGCGCAGAGCCGAACGATCGACTTCGGCGGCGCGTGGTCGGTGAAGAAGCCGTCGAGATCGGCGAGGCTCGCGATCCGCACGGGGGCGGCCATCTTGAACTTGGTCTGGTCGGCAACGAGGTAGGACTTGCGGGCGTTCTTGATGATCGCCTGCGCCACGCGGACCTCGCGGAAGTCGTAGTCGAGCAGCGATCCGTCCGGATCGACCGCCGCGGAGCCGATGATCGCGTAATCCACCTTGAACTGTCCGATGAACTCGGCGGTCACGTCGCCCACCAGCGCCCCGTCGGCGCGGCGCAGGATGCCGCCGGCGACGATCACCTCGGAATTGGGGCTGGTCGCGAGGATGTTCGCGACGTTGAGGTTGTTGGTGATCACCATCAGGTTGCGGTGCTTGAGCAGCGCGCGTGCGACCGCCTCGGTCGTCGTGCCGATGTTCATGAAGATCGACACGCCGTCGGGGATCTGCTCGGCCACGAGACGCGCGATCGCGTCCTTCTCCGCGCTCGCCAGGCTACGGCGGTCCTCATAGCCGAGCGCGATCACGCCCGAAGGGATCATGGCACCCCCGTGGACCCGGGTGAGCTGGCCGACCTCGCAGAGCTCGGTCAGGTCGCGGCGGATCGTCTGGGCGGTGACCCTGAAATGCGCGGCGAGCCCTTCGACCGTGACGTTGCCCGCCTCCCGCGCCATCGTCAGGATTTCGGAATGCCGGAAGTTCTGGGCCATGCACGCGCTCACCAAGCTCTTGCGTCCTTTCTAGGCCGGCCCCGGAGCGGTGGCAAGAACGCGAAATTTCCTTGCGCGGCGGCCGTGGCGTGCGCCCGCGGCCCGCTTGGGCCGGCTGGACATCCCCGCTCCGGTCTGTAGCCTCGCCGCCGCAATGCGAAGGAGGCGGCATGCGGGGTCTGGCATGGATGGCGGCGGTGCTTCTGGTCGCGGCGGCGGGTCCGGTCCGGGCGCAGGAGACGTCGCTCAGGGTCGGCGTCATCGAGCGGCCGCCCTTTGCCATCCGCACCGACGACGGCGCCTGGCTGGGGATGGGGATCGACTTCTGGCGTCTGGCGGCGGAAAACCTCGGCCTCAGCTATTCCTATGTCGATCTGGGGCAGACCGACCCGGCCGAGGCGCTTCGCACGGGGCAGGTGGACGTGGTGCTGCCGGCGGAGACGACGCCCGAGCTCGAGGCGGCGGCCGATGCGACGCAGCCGTTCTATACCGCCACGCTCGGGGTGGCGACCAAGCACCGCTCGCGGCTGCTGTCGGTAATCGAGGGATTCGCCTCGCTGCAGTTCCTGCGGCTGGTGCTGGGCCTGTCGGCGCTGCTGCTGGTTGTCGGCGCACTCGTCTGGGCTCTGGAGCGGCGGGGCAACGAGGATCAGTTCAACCGATCCGTCCTCAGGGGCCTTGGTGACGGATTCTGGTGGGCGGGCGTCACGCTGACGACGATCGGCTACGGCGACAAGGCGCCGGTGACGCTGGCCGGGCGCGCGGTGGCGATGCTGTGGATGCTGGTCGGCCTCGCCGTCAGCGCCGCGTTGACCGCCACAATCGTCACCCTCGCCGGGCTCAGCGCGCAGGTCGACGTGCCGGAGGTCTTCAACGGCCGCAGCGTCGGCACGGTCGAGGGCTCGACCGCGGCGCTGTTCCTGGAGCGCGAGAACGTCGAGAGCCGCGGCTATGCCACCGTCGAGGACGCGCTTCGAGGCATCGAGGCGGGCGAGGTCGAGGTCGTCGCCGCCGCGGCCCCGGTCCTGCGCCACGCGGTGGACGAGAACGCTGCCTTCGATCTCGTCGTACGCACCACCCGGCTCGACCCGCACTACATGAGCTTCGCGTTGCCCGCGGGCTCGCCGCTGCGCGAACCGCTCGACATCGAGCTCCTGCGCCGGCTCGCCAGCGAGAGCGGGCTGAACCTGATCGAGCGCTATCTGCCCGAGGGCACGGCGCAGTAGCTCAGCGGCCGGTTCCGACCGCAAGCGGCTTCGCCGGCGCGCGCAACGCGGCAATGGCCTCGAGCCGCCGCCGGGCGTAGCCGTCCGCGGCCCCGCGTCGGGCGGTGCGCCGCAGGACCAGCGCCGCCGCCTCGCCGGGCGCGCCGCTGCGGATCGCGGCCTCGATGGCGATGCGCTCGAAGACGTCGCGCTGGGCGTGGCTGCCGCCGAGGCGCTGCATCCGCGGCCCCGCCGCCGACAACAGCGCGAACGCCCGGCCATAGGCGCCGTCGCGGAACGCCTTCAGCCCCCGCGCCGCCGGCAGGCCGGGATTGGCCATCACCGCCGCCGTCTCGCCGTCCGCCGCCGTCCCGAGGCGCGCGATCAGCCGGTCGGCCGCGCCGGCGCGGTCGCAGGCCGTGAGAGCCATCAGGTAGTGCAGGTCGGCGAAGGTGACGCAGCCGTCCTCCACCCGCGCGGCGCAGAGCTCGGCGAGCTCCTCCCAGCGGGAGCCGACGTCCGCGCCTTCGAGCTCGAGCCGCATCAGCAGCGAGGTGGCGTTGGCGATGTCGCGGAAGTCGTCGGTTCTCTCCCCACGCACCTCGTCGTCATAAAGCGCGAGCACCCGCTCGGTCTCGCCGAGGTCGAGATGCATCAGGGCCAGATGCCACCAGACGTGGAAGCGGAAGTTGTTGCAATGCGTCCATTGACCCCTGCGCGCGGCGAGAAAGCGCACGCCCTCCGCCGGCCGCGCGGTCATGTCGTAGACATGCGCGATCGCGTGCAGGCCCCAGGCGTCGTCCGGCGCCAGCTCCAGCGCCCTTCGGCCGTGCGCCTCGGCGCCGGCGTATTCGCCGGCCTCCTCGAGCGTGAAGGCGTAGCAGCCATGCAGGTAGCCCAGCGCCGGATGCTCCGCCGCATAGGCGGGCAGCACCCGCTCCAGCCCGCGCCGCATCCCCGCCTGGTCGCCGAGCATGAAGCGGATGGACTGGTCGAGCTTCATCGCCAGGGGATCGTGCGGCCAGTCGGTGAACACCGCCTCGAGCCGCGCGGTGGCAGCGCTCGGCCGCCCATCGAGCCAGTCGCGCAACGCCTCGACGTATAGCCTCTCGCGCCGCGTTGCCCCGTGCACCGCGGCCTCGGCCAGCGCCAGCGCCTCGCGCGCCGTAGCCACCAGTTCCCGGCGCCCGATCAGCAGCGCGAAGAGCCCACGGCAGGCCTGCGCCAGCGCGAAGTCCGGGTCCGCCCGCAGCACCGCGGCGAGATGCTCGGGCGTCTCGCCGGAATGCGCGAGGAACCCGCGGATCGTCCGGGTCCAGCTCGCCGCCGCCCCCCGGCTCGGCGTGGTGATCGTGCAGCCGAAGCCGTCGTCCTGCGTCATCGCATCTCTCCGGTTCGCCGGCCGCCGGAGGCGGCGCAGTTCTCACCCCTCTTCGCGGCAGACGCGCGATTCGTACCGTGCCTCACGCCGAGTTCATCGGCCAGGCCGCCGCGGTTGATCCGCGCGCCCGAAGCGCCGAAGCTGCGGCCGGGCCGCGGGAGAGAGCGCGATGATCGGAGCCGATATCCTGGCCGGGCATCTGGCGGCGGCCGGCGCGAGGCGCGCCTTCGGCATCCCCGGCGGCGAGGTGCTGGCGCTGATCGACGCGCTCGACCGCGCCGGTGTAGGCTTCCACCTCGCCCGGCACGAGACTGCCGCCGGTTTCATGGCCGAGGGCGGCTGGCACGCCGACGGCGGCCTGCCGGTCCTGGTCGCAACCTTGGGGCCCGGCGTCGCCAATGCCGTGGACGTGGTGGCGAACGCGATGCAGGACCGGGTGCCGCTCCTGGTGCTGACCGGCTGCGTCGCGCCGGCGGAAGCCGAGAGCTACACCCACCAGATCTTCGACCACCGCGCGCTGCTCGCCCCCATCGTCAAGGCGAGCTTCCGCGCCGCCCCCGGCACCGTCGGTCTCGTCGCGGAAAAGGCGGTCGCGCTCGCCCGCGACGGCCAGCCGGGGCCGGTCCACATCGACCTGCCGGTCGCGGTGGCGGAGGCCGAGACCGCCGAGACGCCGGCGCCGCGCCTCGCGCCGCCGGGCGCGACCGCGGCCTTCGTGCCGGACGAGGCGTCCCTCGCCGCCGCCGCCGAGGTGCTCGGCGCGGCCCGCCGGCCGCTCGCCATCGCCGGGGTCGATGCGGTCAACGATGCGGCCGGGCCGGCGATCACCGCCTTTTGCGCCCGCCACGGCGTGCCGCTCGTTACCACCTACAAGGGCAAGGGGCTGATCGACGAGGACGACCCGTCCGCCATCGGCGCCGCGGGCCTCTCGCCCCGCGCCGACGCGATCCTGCTGCCGCTGATAGCTCGGGCCGACTGCCTCGTGCTGATCGGCTACGACCCGATCGAGATGCGCGCCGGCTGGCGCCACCCGTGGGGCGCGGGGCGCGCGGTGATCGAGATCGCCCCCGTCCTGCGCACCCACGGGACGCATTGGGTGAGCCACCGGCTGCACGGCAGCGTCACAGCGACGCTCGAACAGCTCGACGCGGGCACGACGGTCGTCCCGCGCTGGCCGGAGCGCGAGCCGGCGGCCGCGCGGGCCGGCCTGCGCGCGGCCTTTGCGCCCGCAGCAGGCTTCGGCCCGGCGCAGGTGTTCGCGTCCCTGCGCGAAGTCCTTCCGCCCGAGACCGTCGCGACCGCCGACAGCGGCGCGCACCGCATCCTGCTCAGCCAAGTCTGGACCTGCCCCGGCCCGCGCCTCCTGCTGCAATCCTCCGGCCTCTGCACCATGGGCTGCGCCGTGCCGCTGGCGGCGGGGCATGCACTCGCTGATCCCTCGCACCCCGCGGTGGCCTTCGTCGGCGACGCGGGCCTCGAGATGGGGCTGGGCGAGCTCGCGACCCTGCGCGACCTCGCGCTCCCGGTGATCGTCGTGGTGTTGGTCGACGGCAGCCTCGCGCTGATCGAGATGAAGCAGCGCGCCGCCCAGCGGCGCAATCTCGGCGTCGATTTCGGCGAGACCGACTTTCCCGCCGTCGCCCGCGCGATGGGCGGCGAGGGCGCCTGGGTCGAGGACACGGCGACCCTGCGCGCCGAGGCGGAGCGCGCGCTCGGGCGGACGCGTTTCACGCTGCTGGCCTGCCGCATCGGCCGCCGCGCCTATAACGGTACCTTCTGAGCCTGCGCGCCGTAGCCGAGCTGCGTCGCGCAGGGTCCCCAGGCGGCGCTGACCCGCGCCTCCTCCGCCGCGCTCAGCCCGCTGTCGCCCCGCCGGTAGCCGGCGATGCTCGCGCTATAGGCGGCGATCCGCGGTGCGACCTCGGCGAAGTCGCCGAGCTCCAGCTGCCCCCACAGACGCGCGAGCGCGCCTTCGGGGTCGCGCTCGAGATCGGCGAAGGCGACATGCGCGCCCTGTTTCGCGGGAAGGGGGCGCATTTCCTCGATCAGCCGGCGCATCATCCGCGGATAGAGATCGAGCACCACCGCCTCGACATCGACATGAGCATGGTCCTGGAGCGCGAGCTCGTCCAGCACCGCCGCCACCGCCCGCCGCGTCGAGACGAAGACCTCGAAGGGATCGCGGTGGATATGAATGAACCGCGCACACGGCCAGAGCGCGCGCAGCCGCGCGACCTGCGCGGTATAGGCGGGGTTCTTCAACAGGAGCGGCCGCCCCCGCGCCCGCCGCGCCATCTTGTCGACGTAGCGCGCCAGCGTGCGCGCGCGCTGAGCCAGCTCCGCCTCCGAGCAGCCCTCGAGCAGCAGGCCGCGGGCATAGGTTGCGGCGAAGCGGCGCGGGAAGTAGAGCGCATGGTAGTACGACAGCCCGCCCATGTTCGCGAGCCCCACCTCGTCCTCGGTGGGGCTGTCGGCCTCGACCTGCACCGCGTCCATGAACCGCGTCTCCGGCAGGTAGGGGTCGATGAGCGGCCGCAGTATCCGGCCGAGCCCCAGAGCCTCCCAGGGCAGCCCTGCCAGCACCGGCGGCACCGTTGCGAAGCGCCCCGAGGCCGCGAGCAGGTTGTGCAGATGCGTCGTGCCGCTGCGCATGTGCCCGAGGATGAAGACCGGCGGCACCGCCGCGAGGTCGGGCGCGGGCGTGGCCGCCACCCAGGCGCGCTCGGCCAGCGTGAAGGGCAGCCGTCCCAGGCTCGACAGCGCCGCGACGGCAAAGGCCGCGGCACCGCGCGGCGCGGGCAATCCCTCGCGCAGCACCCGTCCCGCGAGCGTCGCGGGATCGGCGCCGCAGAGCGGGTGGAAGACGCGGTGCCAGCCGAAGCCCATTCCTCCCGGGGTCACCCAAGATAGGCGCGGCCGCGCCAGACCGCCGGCCGGCCGCGCATCTGCGCCGCAAGCGCGCTCCAGTTCAGCGCCAGCACCGCGAGGACCCCCACCGGGTGCAGGAGCACGCCGGTCCAGCGCTGGCGGAAGCGGATGGCCATCGCCGCGCGTGCGCCCCAGACGCAGGCGCAGGCAGCAAAGCTCGCGCCGGCCGCCACCGGCGCCTGCGCCGCCAGCGCCACCGGCGCGAGCACGAAGGGCATCACATGGCCCCCGCCGAGCAGCAGCGTCCAGACCGGCAGCGCCAACGGCCGCGCCATCGCCTCGGTCGCGTTCTTCGAGAACCCGTGCCAGACCTGCGCGGCACCCGCATACATCCGGCAGCGCGCGAGCCCCGTCGCATCGAACAGATCCGTGGCGCAGCCCGCGCGCCGGAATGCCCGCGGCAGCATCAGCCCGTCGTGGCGCATGAGGCGGATCGCCGCATGGCCGCCGGCCCGCGCATAGGAGGTGCGCCGCACCGCCATCAGCTGGCCGCAGCCGGCGGCGAAGCCCGCGTCGGGCCTGCGCCGCGCCGCGCCGAGCGGCAGGTAGCCGATGAGCAGCACATGGATCAGCGGCACGACCAGCGTCTCGGCGAGGGTCCGTGTCTCCTCCCGCGGAAAGCCGCTCGCGAGGTCGAGCCCTCCCGCCAGCGCCTGCGCGAAACGGGCGAGCGCGTCCGGCGCGAGCACGACATCGGCGTCGAGAAATACCAGCGTCTCGTGCGCCGCCTCGCCCGCCAGCACGTGGCAGGCATGCTGCTTGCCGATCCATCCCTTCGGCAGCGGCGGTCCGTCGATCAGCCTGAGCCGCGGCTCGACCGCCATCCGCGCCCGCACGACCTCGGCCGTCGCATCCGTCGAGCCGTCGTCGAGCACCAGCACTTCGAGCGTCACGCCTTCGCTCGCCAGCGCCGCGTCGAGCGTGGCCCCGATCGCCTCGGCCTCGTCGCGCGCGGGGATAAGCAGCGACACCGCGGGCCGCTTGGCGGCCGGTGCCGGCGGCGGGCGGAACAGCACGAGGTTGATCGCCGCCATTCCCGCGAACAGCAGCGCCAGCGCGAGTGCCGCGAGGCCAAGCGCCGTCAGCATTCCGCGTCCTCGGGGCGATGCTCGGGCCGGAAGCGCTCGCCGCGCAACCCCGCGCGGGTGCGGCGGAAGGCGTCGTAGACGCCGCCCACCCCGGCCTTGCCGCCGAGGAGCAGCCGGAACCTCGCCGGGTCCTGCGCCATCGCGTCGCGCGCCAGCGCCTCCATCGTCTCGCCGAGCCCCGTCTCCAGCCGCGCGCGCCACTCGGTCACCGTGCCCGCGCCCGACAAAGGCGCGCCGAAGCGGCACAGGGCCTCCGGCCGGCTCTCCTGCCAGTACGGATATTCCAGCGCCAGCGGCAGCGCCACCAAGCCTTCGTCGCGCGCCATCAGATGTGCGGCGCCGGGGCGCAGCCGCACCGGTCGGACGCGCGGATCGGTGAACGCCCCCTCCGCCGTCACCCACAGCATCCGCCGCGGATCGGCCGTAAGCCCCGCGCCTACGCGCAGGAACTCCCCTGCCCCGCGATGCCCCGGCTCCACCCCGAAGATGCCGATGCGCCGCATGAATGCGTAACGCCTGAGCGCCTCGGCCTCCATCGGGCCGTAGCTGTCGCGGCCGGGAAAGAGCGCGGCACCCAGCACCATGAACACCGCCGGGTCCCACCACGACGGATGGTTGGTGTAGACGATCACCCGCGCGCCCTTGTCCGGCTCGGGCACCGCGCCCGCGAGGCGCAGCGCGTGGAACGCCCCGCGCACCCGCCGCCGCATCACGCCCGTGAAGAACCGGCAGAGCGCGGGCGAGCGCGCCGCGATCACGCCCGCCACAGCCATGCTCACGCCGCCGCGGTGCGCGGCATGTCCTGGTCGAGCGTGTCGCCCGCGATCCAGCCCGACATCAGCGCCATCGGCATCCCCGGCCCCGGATGCGCCGAGCCCCCGGCGAGGTAGAGCCCCCGCACCTGCCGGCTGCGGTTGCCCGGCTTGAACGCGCCGAGCAGCCGCCCGTGGCTCGCGAGCCCGTAGATCGCCCCATCGAGCACCCGGTAGCGCTCGTGGATGTCCTGCGGCGTCAGGCTGCGCTCGACGACGATCCGCGCCTCTATGTCCGCCATGCCCGCGGTGCGCTTGAGCTTGTCGAGGATCACCCGCCGGTAGCCGGGCAGCATCTGCGTCCAGTCCTGCCCCGGCCGGAGGTAGGGGGTGTGCACGAGCACGTAAAGCGCCTCGCCGCCCGCGGGCGCCACGCCGGGCTCAGTCCGCGCGGGCGCGGCGATGTAACACGTCGGGTCCGGCGCCGGAACGCCGCGGCGGTAGATCGCGTCGAACTCCTCCTCGGGGTCGCGCGAGAACACGAAGTTGTGGTGCTGGAGGTGCTCGTAGGCGCGGTCGAGCCCCAGATACAGCACCACCCCCGAGCAAGCCGCCTCGCGCTTGCGGGACCGCGCGAATTCCGCCCCGGCGCGGCCGCCCACCAGCTCGCGGTAGGTGCGCACCGAATCCATGTTCGACACCACCGCCCCGAGCGCGATACGCTCGCCATCGGTGGTCTCGACCCCGGTCGCGCGCCCGTCCTCCACCGCGATCCGCGACACGTCCACCCCGGTGCGGAACTCCACCCCGAGCTCGGCTGCAAGCCGCGCCAGCGCCGCTGGAACCGCGCGCGTGCCG
>JBBQRM010000030.1:0-13560 GCA_038214855.1 Rhodobacterales bacterium
GACCTGCTGGTACTTCTGGTTCTGCGGGATGCGCAGGTCGAGGATCATGTTCGGGCTCGACATGCTCTCGTTGATCGCCCCGAGATAGACCTCAGCCTCGGCCTCGCTCATGCCGGCCTGCTTCCACAGGTCGCTGTAGGAGAGCTGCGAGCTGCGGTAGGGGTTGAAGCCGGTGCCGCCCCTGGTCACGTCCTCGTTCGACTGCGCCGGCTGGGTCATGTAGGAGAAGAAGGCGAAGGCCGCGTCCTTGACCTCGGGATCGGCCGCGGCATTGATGCCGCCTCCCCAGCCGCCGAAGGCCGCGAAGGGCGCGTGGTTGACGCCGTCGATGGCGTGGGGGCAGGATTCGGGGGTGCAGGCCTCGAGTTCGCCGGTCTCCCGGTTCACCACCTCGGGCGAACCCGGCATCATCGCGGCACCCCACTTGCCGATGACCTTGGACTGCGCGGGGTCGATGGAGATCGTGCCGACGTCGCCCCAGTCGAGGTTGAGCGCGCAGCGGCCCGAGGCGAAGAGCGGCCGCGTGTCGGACACGTCGAGGTTGAGCTCGTCCGGCGGGCCGTACTGGGTCGATTCCGACAGGAAGTCGAGCGCCTTGCGGAAGCCCTCGTTGTCGACGAGCGGGCTCATGTCGGCGGTGTCGAAGAACGCGCCTTGGCTGGTGCCCTGGGACTGGGTCATCGAGCCGACGACATCGGTGACGAACCAGTAGCTCTGGGCGTTGCGCTTCTTGGCGATGCACGAGCCGAAGTCGGGCGTGCCGTCGCCGTTCATGTCCTTGCCGTGCAGGGCCTCGGCGACCGCGAGGTATTCGTCCCAGGTGTTGGGAACCTCGAGCCCGGCCTCCTCCAGCAGGTCCTTGCGGTAGTACATCATGTGGAAGTCGCCATCGAGCGTGATCATGTAGATCTTGCCGGCGTATTTCTCGGAGAAGTCGCGGAAGAAGGCGCCGACGTCGCTCTGTTCGATCGCGGGATCGGCCTCGATCCGCGCGGTCAGATCCTCGAGATAGCCGCCGGCGATGTAGTCGACCATCCACTGCGGCGCGAAGACCGCGGCATCGACCGAATTGGTGCCGCTCGCCCAGTCGGTGAGGACCTTCTGGTAGAGATCCGAGAAGGGCACGGCGATGATGTTGATCTCGGCGCCGGTCAGCGCCTCGAACTCGGGCGCGCGCCGCTGGAGCGGTTCCTGGATCGCGCCGGTCTGGGTCATGATATCGACGGTGACGCCATCGAACTCGCCGGCGGTCTGGGCCATGCCCGTCCCGCCGATAACGCACAGCGCCGCGGCGCCGGCCAAAGCTTGTCTCATATATCGACCTCCCGTTCGTTTCTTTGCGGGCCGGACCCGGCGACGATGCGCTCTCGGCAGTCCGATCCTCCGGGTTCGCCCCCATGAGCCAGA
The DNA here is from genome assembly GCA_038214855.1 of Rhodobacterales bacterium. Lineage (GTDB taxonomy): Bacteria > Pseudomonadota > Alphaproteobacteria > Rhodobacterales > Rhodobacteraceae > Amaricoccus. Next base: position 1,408 of record JBBQRM010000030.1, read on the forward strand.
GCGCGAACCCGCAGCGAGACTAGCCATTCCTTGGGGCCGCAGCAATCGCGGATGTTCGCGATCTGCGAACGAGCGGGGTTCCAGGGTTCGATCCTCGGATAGATTGACAGAGGCAGGTCCGGCGCAGTATCGGTTAATGAAACGTTTCACCACCGGCTGAACAAGGTGGGGGACTAGCGGGGGAGGACGATGATCAAGCCTGGCACCGGTCCGTCGATGCGCTCGGTCGCGCTCAGCGCCGGGGTTTCGGTCGCGACGGTCTCGAACGTGCTGAACGGGCGCGCGACCGTCGGCCCGGAGATCGTCGAACGGGTGCAGGCGGCGGTGGAGCGGCTGGGCTATGTCCGCGACAACCGGGCCTCGCGCCTGCGCTCGGGCGACTCGCGGCTGGCCGGCGTGATCGTGCCCGACCTCACGAACCCGATGTTCGCGACCTTCGTCTCGACGCTCGAGCAGCTCGCCCGGAGCGACGGCTACGATCTCGTCGCAGCCTCCAGCCGCAACGATCCGGCAGAGGAAGCCGAGCGGCTGCGCTCCCTGCGCGCCTGGCGGCCCGCGGGGCTGATCGTCCTGCCCTGTGACGGCGCGCTCGCCGAACGGCTTCCGGTCGGGCTCATGACGCCGCTGGTGGTGGCGGACCGGATCCCCGACGCGGCGCTCAATGACCTCGTGGCGGTGGACAATGCCGCGGCGGCGGCGACCGTCGTGCGGCATCTTGGCGCCGGGGGCTGTCGCGACTGTCTGGTGGTCGGTACCAGCCTTGCCATCAGCAACGTGCGGGAACGCTGGGAGGGGGCGGTCTCGGCCGCGGGAGAGATGGCGCTCGGCCTGATCGAGGTGGGGTTCGATGCGCCGGCACCCGAGGCGCTCGCCGAGCGGCTGCGCGGCGCGGCGCGGCCGGGCGCGGTCTTCTGCCTCGATCACCAGACCACGCTTACGACCTATCTGCTGCTCGAGGAGATCGGGCTCGTCGTCGGCAGGGACGTGGAACTCGCGAGCTTCGACGAGATGGAGTGGATGCGGCTGGTCTCGCCGGGCATCACCGCGGTGCGCCAGCCGGTCGAGGAGATGGCGGATTGCGCCTGGTCGCTGCTGCGCCGGCGCATCGACGGCGACGCCCGCCCGCCGCAGACCCGGCGCCTGCGCTGCGCCGTCACGTTCCGCGGCTCCACGCCGCGATACACCCCTTCGCCGCTGCGCGGAGCCGATCAGATAACAACCGGAGGATGACGCCATGAAACCGACCCGACGCACTCTGCTCGCAAGCACGATCGGAGGGCTGGCCGCGGGCCTGCTCGCCGGCGGGATCGCCTTCGCCCAGGACCAGCCGCAGATCGGCGTCGTGGTCAAGATCGGCGGCATCCCGTGGTTCAACGCCATGGAGAAGGGCATCGAGAGCGCGGCCGCCGATCTCGGGGCCGAGGCCTGGATGGTCGGGCCGACCCAGGCCGACGCCGCCCAGCAGGTGCGCGCCATCGAGGACCTGATCGCGCGCGACGTGGACGTGATCGGCATCGTGCCGAACGATTCCGCGGCCCTCGCCCCGGTGCTCGCCCGCGCGCAGGAGGCGGGTATCAAGGTGCTCGCCCATGAGGGTCCGGACCAGCAGAACATGGACTGGGACTTCGAGCTGACGACGATCGAGGCCTATGCCCAAGCGCATATGGACCTGCTCGCCCAGGAGATGGGCGAGGAAGGCGAGTACATCGTCTATGTCGGCTCGCTGACCGTGCCCTTGCACAACGCCTGGGCCGATGCGGCCATCGCCTATCAGAAGGAGGCCTATCCGAACATGACGATGCTCGGCGAGCGCTTCGGCGTGGCCGAGAGCGTCGACGACACGATCCGCACCACCCAGGACCAGCTCCGCGCGCATCCGGACCTGAAGGGCATCCTCACCTTCGGCTCGCAGGGCCCGATCGGGGCGGCAAGGGTGCTCGAGGACCGCGAAGTGGCCGACGAGATCGCACTCGTCGGCGGCTTCTCCCCGGGACAGGGGGCGAAATACGTGAAAAGCGGCACGATCCGGGGCGGATACATCTGGAATCCGATGACCGCGGGCGAGATCTTCGTCCAGCTCGGCACGATGCTCGCGAAGGGCGAGGAGCCCACGGATGGGATGGAACTCGCCGGTGTCGGTCCGGTGAAGGTCGATCAGGAGGCGAAGCTGATCCAGGTCCAGAAGCTCGAGGCGCTCGACAAGGAGAACATCGACCGGCTCGTCGAGCTGGGCCTCTGATCGGGATGGCGCGCCGGCCCGATGCGGTCGGCGCGCAACTCGTGCCGGAGCAAGCGTGACGGAGGAGCAGCCATTCCTGCGCCTTTCGGGCGTCTCGAAGCGCTTCGGCGGCGTGCAGGCGCTCGACGACATCGACTGGGAGGTGCGCCGCGGCGAGGTGCATTGCCTGGTGGGCGAGAACGGCTGCGGCAAGTCCACGCTGATCAAGGCGGTGGCGGGCGTCCACGCGCCTTCCGCAGGCTCGATCGAGGTGGAGGGCAGAAACGTTCTGCCGCTCGACCCCGGCCGCGCGCGGGCGCTCGGCATCCAGGTGATCTTCCAGGACCTGTCGCTGTTCCCGAACCTGACGGTGGCCGAGAACATCGGCATCGAGGGCGCGCTGGGCGGGGCGCTGAGACCGGTTCGCCGCGCCCGGATGCGGGAGGTTGGGCGGGAGGGTCTCGAGCGGCTGGACTTCGCGCTCGACCTCGACGCGCTGGTCTCCGACCTGCCGGTGGCCGAGCGTCAGATCACCGCGATCGCCCGCGGCCTCGCCGCCCGTGCACGGCTCATCTTAATGGACGAGCCCACCGCCTCGCTGACCCGCGCCGAGGTGGGACGGCTGCTGGGTATCGTCGCGCGGTTGCGTCAGGACGGCATCGCCGTGGTCTTCGTGTCGCACCGGCTCGACGAGGTGGTGGAGATCGCCGAGCGGGTGACGGTGCTGCGCGACGGCCGCAAGGTCGGCACCTGGCCCGTCGCCGAGGTGGACCAGCGCCGGATCGCCACGCTGATGACCGGCGTCGAGATCGAGCACGAGGTCGTGGCCCGCGACATGAGCGCGGCGCCGGTGCTGCTCGAGGTGGGCGGCCTGTCGCGGCGCGGCGAATTCGCCGACGTCAGCTTCGGGTTGCGCCGCGGCGAGGTGCTCGGCATCGTGGGCCTGCTCGGCTCCGGGCGCACGGAGCTTGCGCTGACGCTCTTCGGGATGACGCGCGCCGAGAGCGGGCGGATCGCGCTCGAGGGGCAGCCGCTGTCGCTGAGGTCGAACCGCGATGCGGTGCGCGCCGGCATCGCCTATGTCTCCGAGGACCGGCTGTCGCTCGGGGTGGTGCTGCCGCAGTCGATCGAGGACAACCTCATCGTGGCGCTGATGCAGCAGCTCAAGAACCGGTTCGGCCTGATGCCGCCGGCGCGGCGCCGGGCGCTGGCCGCCGAATGGGTGCGCCGGCTCGCGATCACCATCCCCGGGCTCGACCGGCCGGTCCAGACGCTGTCGGGCGGCAACCAGCAGCGGATCGTGCTGGCGAAATGGCTCGCGACCGGGCCGAAGGTGTTGATCCTCGACAGCCCGACCGTGGGCGTTGACATCAAGAACAAGCAGGGGATCTACGAGGTGGTGGCCGAGCTCGCCCGGCAGGGAATGGGGGTGATCGTGATCTCCGACGAGGTGGCGGAGGTCTTCGCGACCTGCGACCGGATCCTGCACATGCGCGCCGGGCGCATCATCGGCGAGACGGTGCCGGGGGCGGTCTCGGAGCACGAGATGGAGGCGCGCATCTATGCCTGAGCGCGCGCACGCCGGGCTCGCGCGGCTGCGCCGGCGGCCGGAGATCTGGCTCCTCCTCGTGATCCTGCTCGTCGGTGGCGTCTTCGGGGTGACGGCGCGGGGGTTCCTGACGCTGCCCAACGTCATCGACCTGCTCGAGACCTATTCGGTGCAGGCGATCATCGCGATGGGGCTCTTCGTCGTGCTGGTCTCGGGCGGGATCGACATTTCCTTCGCCGCCACCGCCTCGGTCGCGCAGTATTGTGCGGCGCTGCTCGCGTCGCGGGTGGGCCTGCCGGTGCCGCTCGTGATCGCCGCGGGGCTCGGGGTGGGGGTCGCACTCGGCTGCCTCAATGCGCTGCTGATCCACTATTTCCGCATCACCTCGATCATCGCCACGATCGCGATGATGAGCGTGTCGTTCTCGCTCCTGATGTATTTCTCCGAGGGCCGGTCGGTCTACGACCTGCCGGACTGGTGGACCTCGCGCGTGGTGTTCCTGCGCGCCGAGCTCGCCTCGGGCGACATCGTGCGGATCACCCTGCCGATCGTGCTGATGGCGGTGGTGGCGCTCGTCACCTGGGCGCTGATGACCCGCACCTCGCTCGGCCGGCAGCTCTATGCGATGGGCGGCAACCCGGAGGCCGCGCGCCGGATCGGCATCGGCACCGGGCGGCTCACCTTCTTCGCCTATGGCTATCTGGGGCTGCTCGCGGCGGTCGGCGGCATGGTGCAGGCGCACAGGGTCGGCGAGAGCGTGCCGAACGCGATGGTGGGCACCGAGCTCGCGATCCTGTCGGCCGCGGTGCTGGGTGGTGCGAGCCTGACGGGGGGCATCGGCACGGTACCGGGCGTGCTGCTCGGGATCGTGCTGCTCGCGATCCTGCAGAACGGGCTGAACCTGCTCGGGGTCTCGCCGTACTTCTTCCAGATCGTCATCGGTATCACCATCCTCGTCTCCACCTCGATCACCGTGCTCAGCTCACGGCGGGGCCGGCGCCTGCGTCAGCTTGGAGGCGCGCCCGCGCATGGCTGACCTATCCCCCTCTCGCGACCGCGCGCGCTCGGATTTCCGGCGTAGCCTCGTCCGCCTTTCCGGCGGGCATCCGGGGCTCACGGGCCTGCTGGCGGCGCTCGTGCTGATCTTCGCCCTCATGGTGCCGAACTTCCTCAGCGCCGGCACGCTCAATGCCTTCATGTACCAGCTGCCGCTGCTGGGGCTGCTGTCGCTCGCCATGGTGGTGCCGCTGCTCACAGGGGGACTTAATCTCGCGATCATCGCCACGGCGAACCAGTCCGCGCTGCTGATGGTGTGGATCATGCGGACCCTGCTGAGCCCGGAGGCGGGCGCTTCGACCACGCTCGCGGTGATCGCGCTCGCCCTGGCGGCGGGGCTTGTTCTGTGCATCGCGATCGGTTTTCTGACCGGAGCGCTCGTCGCCTATACCGGCGTGCATCCGATCCTCGTGACCCTCGGCACCAAGTCGCTGATCGACGGGATCAGCATCTACCTCACCCGCGGCATGGCGCTGTCGGGGGTGCCGGAGATCTTCTCCGATGCCGCGAACGCTACGCTCCTCGGGGTGCCGGCGATCTTCCTGTTGCTCGTGGTCGTGGCGGTCTGCGTCGGCGTGGTGCTCAAGCACACGCCCTTCGGCGTCGCCTGCACGATGATCGGCTCGAACATAGACGCGGTGCGCTATTCGGCGATCGACACGCGCCGGGTGCTGGTGGGCGTCTACACGATGTCGAGCGTCACCTGCTTCTTCGCGGCCCTCGTCATGCTCGCCACGTTCAATTCCGCGAGCGCCGACTATGCCCAGTCCTATCTGCTGGTGACCATCCTCGCGGCGGTGCTCGGCGGTGTCGATCCGTTCGGGGGCTTCGGCACCGTCACCGGGCTGATGATCGCGCTGGCCATCCTGCAGGTGATCTCCTCGGGGCTGAACCAGTTCGGCGTCTCGACCTACCTGACGGTGGCGATCTGGGGCGGCACGCTGATCCTCGTCGTCGTGGCGCAATCCGCCCGTGGCACCTTGCCGCCGTTTCTCGCGAGGTTGCGGCGATGAGCGTCACGGCGGTCCTCGACATCGGCAAGACCAACGTGAAGCTCTATGCGATGGGCGCGGACGGGGCGCTGCTCGAGGCGGTCTCGACGCCGAACGTCACGCTCGACGGCCCGCCTTACCGCCACCACGACCTCGCGGGCCTCGAAGCCTGGCTCCTCAAGGCGCTCGCCGGTTTTGCTGCGCGCCACGCGGTCGCGGCGCTCGTGCCCTGCGCCCACGGCGGCAGCGGCGTGCTCGTGGGCAACGAAGGGCCGGTGCTGCCGATGATCGACTACGAGCAGCCGGTTCCCTCCGACGTGGACGCCGCCTACCGCGCCGAGGCGGACGGCTTTCGCGAGCGCGGCAGCGCCATCATGCTCGGCGCCGCACATTCCGCCCGCCAGCTCCTCTGGATCGAGCGCGACTGGCCGGAAGCCCTCGCCGCGGCCCGCGCCTATCTCCAGACACCGCAATTCTGGGCCTGGCGCCTCTCGGGGGTGCTCGCGAACGAGGTGACGAGCGCCGCCGCGCAGTCGCACCTCTGGTCGACGCCAGACCGCCGGCCCGCCGGCATCGTCCCGCGCCACGGCTGGGACCGCCTGATGCCGCCGATGCGCCCCGCCTGGGCGAGCCTCGGACGGGTGCGACCGGAAGTCGCCGCCCGGACCGGGCTCGATCCGGCCACGCGCGTCCTGTGCGGCATCCACGATTCCTCTGCGAACTTCTACCGCTACCAGGCGGGCGGACTCGCCGATCTTACGGTGGTCTCGACCGGCACCTGGATCGTCGCCCTGACCGACCGCAGCGCGGGGATGGATTTCGCCCGCGAGCTCCCCGGTCGCACCCTCAACGCCGATGTCGCCGGCGCGCCCGTGCCAGGGATGCTGACCATGGGCGGGCGCGAGTTCGCCGCCGTCGCCGCCGGGGCCGCGGCGCCCGCCGAGAGCGACGCGCTCGCCCGGATCGTCGCGAGCGGCACGATTGCCGTGCCCTTCTTCGGCTTCGACGACGGGCTCTTTCCCGGCCGTGCTCGCAGGGGCCGGATCGACGGGCCGCTGGCCGGAGATCCAACGGTGCGTGTCTCGCTCGCGGTGCTCTATGTGGCGCTGCTGACGGTCGAGGTCATCGAGGCGCTCCCCCGTGCCCGAACGGTGGTGCTCGACGGCAGCTTCGTACGCGACCCGCTCTACGGCGCGCTGGTCCAGGCGCTGATCCCCTCCGCACGGGTCGTGGTCAACCGCGACAGCCTCGGGCTCGCCGCCGGCGCGGCCTTGCTCGCGCGCCACGGAGAGAAAGCCGCCCCGGCCGCGCTCGCGCTCGACCGCCCCGACACCGCCGGCCTGCCGGATCTCGCTTCCTACCGCGCCGCCTGGCGCGACCGCTTCACCCTGGAGACCCTGCCGTGACCGAGACCGAGGACGACGCGCTCAGGCGCGAGATGGTAGCCACCTGCCGCGCGATGAACGCGAGCGGCATCAACCAGGGAACGGCGGGCAACGTCTCGATCCGCAACGAGGCGGGGTTTCTCATGACCCCGAGTTCGCTGCCCTACGACACGATGCAGCCCGAGGACGTGGTGCAGATGTATGTCGATGGCAGTTACGAGGGCGCCCGGCGTCCGTCCTCGGAATGGCGCTTCCACCGCGACATCCTGGGGGCGCGGCCCGACATCGACTGCGTGCTGCACTGCCATTCGGTCTATGCGACGACGCTCGCCGTGCATCACCGCGAGATCCCGAGCTTCCACTACATGACCGGGCTCTTCGGCGGCACCAATATCCGCTGCGCCCGCTACGCCACCTTTGGCACGCAGGCGCTGTCGGATGCGGCGCTGGAGGCGCTGGAGGGGCGCACCGCCTGCCTGCTGGGTCAGCACGGGCAGATCGCGCTCGGGGGCTCGCTCGCCCAGGGCCTCGCCAATGCCATCGAGGTCGAGACGCTGGCGCGGCTCTATGTCCAGGCGCTGACGCTCGGGGAGCCGCCGATCCTCGACGACGAGGAGATGGCACGCGTGATCCGCCAGATGCGGAACATGAGCTACGGGCAGGCGCCGGACCTCGAAGGCGTAAACGACACCGCCCGCGCCCGGGCCTGAGCCAGAATTCGAGAAAGGAGACCCAGATGAACAAGCTCGGCGTGCACGCGCTGGTCTGGGAGGCCGGCTGGAGCCACGACGAATGCGCCCGCGCCATCGCGCGGACCGCCGAGGTGGGCTACGACTTCATCGAGGCGCCCTCGCTCGATCCCGGCTCGATCGACGTGGGCTTCACCCGCCGGCAGCTCGAGTCGCACGGGATCGGCATCAACTTCTCCATGGGGCTCGACGCGCAGACCGACATCTCGAGCGGCGATGCCGAGAAGGCCGCGCGCGGCAAGGCGCGGCTCGAGGCGGCGCTGGCGGTCGCCCGCGACACCGGGGCGGGCTATCTGTGCGGCATCCTGCACTCGGCCTTCCAGAAGAACGCGGTCCCGACGACCGCCTCGGGGGTGGCGATGGCGGTGGACGTGCTGGCCGAGGTCGCGGAGACGGCGGCCGCGAGCGGCATCACCCTGGGGCTCGAGGTGGTGAACCGCTACGAATCGAACGTGCTCAACACCGCGGCGCAGGGGGTGGAGATGTGCCGGCGGATCGGGGCGCCCAACGTGAAGGTCCATCTCGACGTCTATCACTTGAACATCGAGGAATCGGACCCGGCAGCCGCGATCGCCGAGACGGGGGAGCACCTCGGCTACTTCCACACCGGGGATTCGCACCGGGGCTACATGGGGTCGGGCACCGTCGATCTGCAGGGGGTGTTCCGGGCGCTGGTGCGGACGGGCTACGCCGGGCCGATTACCTTCGAGTCCTTCTCGTCGCGGGTGGTGGGCCAGCCGCTCGAGGGGATCCTCGGCATCTGGCGCAACCTGTGGGAGGACAGCGGCGACCTCGCGAGCCACGCGCTGGCCTATACCCGCGCCCAGCTGAAGGCGGCGCAGGAGGTCGAGCGGCAGGCCGGGCGCAGCCGGTTGCCCTGAGGAAGGGCTGGCGTGGGATCGCTGGATAAAAGTCGGCTTTTTACCTGTCATACGAACTCCGGCTGATCAGTTCGCGGCGACACGCTTGGGCCACCAGTTGAAACTTGCCTGACCTCGGATGAGATCGCGATCGTTTCCGAGGGCGACACAGCGCTCGGCCACGCCGGCGTCGAGGTCGGCGAGGGTGTCGAAGTGCGTGTTGACGATGGGCTCGTCGATATGGGCCCAGAGCGTCTCTGCCGGCTGCAGCTCGGGTGTGTAGGGCGGCAGATGGACGAGGCGGATGCCCTCGGGGACCACGCGGCGTCGTGTGCCAGCCGGTGCCGTCGAGGACGAAGAGGATGATCCTGTCGCGCCCGGCTAGGACCAGCGCCAGCGCCGGCATCCGACGAGACGCCGCCGCGTCCCTCTCGCGGGCCGCCGATGCACGCAGACCACACGCATCAAGCTCCGTTCGTATGATCGCTATCGTCTTGCCCTATCCTCCTGCTCTCACGACGGCGATTCGGACAAGAACGACCCGTTCAACTCACTCTCGAGTCAGCTCGAGAGGCGGCTGGTATAAGGTTGCTCAACCTCGAGCAGTCGCCGCTTTCCCCTCAGCGGCGGCCGCGGTGCTCGTGGATGAAGAGGTCGTAGGCCGCGAGCAGGAGACAGGCCGCGATCACCAGACCGAGGTCGAGCCGCGGCACCCACCAGGCGAGGATGCCGAGATAGGCGAGCAGCACGAGATAGGCGATGGCGGCGACGATTCGGTCCGACATGCGAGTTCTCCTATTCCATCCGGGCGAGGCGGCCGGCGAGCCAGCGGGCGGTGCGCAACAGCCGCGCGTCGCCGCCGCGGGGGCCGATGAGCTGGACGCCCATCGGCCAGCCGCCCTCGGCCTCGAGCAGCGGCAGCGTGATCGCGGGCGTTCCACAGAGCGTCCAGAGCCCGTTGAACACCGCGTTGCCGGTGGTCTCGCGCCCCGGTGCGGGGCCGGGGGCGGCCGGCGCCAGGATCGCGTCGCAGCGGGCGAAGACCTCCTCGAGCCCGGTGTTGAGCACCTCGGGCCAGTCGAGTGCCGCGATGTAGTCGCGCGCGGGCGTAGCCTTGCCAGCCTCGATGGCCTCGGTGATCTCGGGCGACAGGAGCGACGCGCCGCGCCGCTCGTAGCCGTGATAGCACTTCGCCATCTCGGCGAAGTTGATCCGCTGGCGGATGGCATGGGCTTCGGCGAAGATTGCGGGCAGCTCGACCTCGAAGCATTGCTCGCCGAGCGCCGCGGCGAGCTCGGTCAGTGCCGCCTGCGTCTGGGGCTCCGCCTCGTCCCAGAAGGGCGTGCGCACGAAGGCGAGCGTCGGCGTCACCGGCGGGTCGGTCAGCGCCGTCTCGAGCAGGCGCGGATGCGGTGCGGGCGAGGTGGCGCGGTCGGCGGGGTCGTGGCCGAACAGCACTTCGGCGATCAGCGCCGCATCCTCGATGCAGCGGGCGAAGACCCCGACGGTGTCGAGGCTGGGCGACTGGGTAAGGATGCCGGTGCGGGGGATCGCGCCGAAGCTGGGCTTGAAACCCACGGTGCCGCAGAAGGCCGCCGGCCGGATCACCGAGCCGCCGGTCTGGGTCCCCACCGCGAGCGGCAGCATCCCGTCGGTGACCGCGGCGGCCGAGCCCGAGGACGAGCCGCCCGGCGTGCGCTCCGGGTCGCGCGGATGCCGGGTGGGCGAGGGATGCAGATACGCGAGCTCGGTGGTTGCCGTCTTGCCGAGGATCACCGCGCCCGCCGCGCGCAGCCGCGCCGCAACGAAGGCGTCGCGCGCAGGCACCCGGCCGGCATCGAGCGGGGTGCCGTTCTCGGTGGGGATGCGCGCGGTGTCGATGATGTCCTTGAGCCCGACCGGGAGCCCGTGGAGCGATCCGATCGGCCGGCCGGTCCGGCGGTGCGCGTCGCGGGCGCGGGCCTCGGCGAGCGCATGCTCGGGATCGACCCAGGCGAAAGCGTGCACCTCCGGCTCGCGCGCGGCGATCCGGTCGAGACAGGCGCGGGTCACGTCCTCGGCCGAAAGCCCGCCCGACGCCAGCCGGTCGCGCAGCGCGAGCGCGGAGGCGCCGTCGAGAGCCGGGCGCCGGCGCTCAGGGACCATAGAACTTCTCGGGCAGGTAGAAGACGATGTTGGGGAAGATGTACATCAGCGCCATCGCCACGAACACCAGCCCGAGGAACGGCATCACCCCCTTGAAGATCTGCGTGAGCTGGACCTCCGGCGGGGCGATGCCCTTGAGGTAGTAGGCCGACATCGCCATCGGTGGCGTCAGGAACGAGGTCTGGAGGTTGAGCGCGACCAGGATGCCGAAGAACAGCGGGTCGATCCCGAAGAGCGGCAGCAGCGGCAGGAAGATCGGCACGAAGATGATGATGATCTCCGACCATTCCAGCGGCCAGCCGAGCAGGAAGATGATGAACTGCGCCATCAGCAGGAACTGCAGCGGCGACAGGTTCAGCCCGCCGACGAACTCGGCGATGATCTGCTCGCCGCCGAGATAGGAGAAGACCGAGGAGAAGGTGTAGGAGCCCACGAACAGCCAGCAGACCATCGCGGTGGTGCGCACGGTCAGATAGACGCTCTCGCGCAGGCGCTGGAAGGTCATCGCGCGGTAGAGCACCGCGAGCACCATGCCGCCGAGCGCGCCGATCGCCGCGGCCTCGGTGGGCGTCGCGAGGCCGAAGAGGATCGAGCCCAGCACCGACATGATCAGCACGAAGAGCGGGAAGAACGAGGTGAAGAGCATCACCATCATCTGCCCCAGCGGCACGTCCGGCACCTCTTCGCGCGTCGGCCTGGGTGCGACGCTCGGCTGGAGGATCGAGCGGCCGACGACGTAGACGAGGTAGAGCCCGACCAGCGTCAGCCCGGGCAGCAGCGCGCCCGCGTAGAGCCGCACGATCGAGACGCCCGAGGCCGCGGCATAGACGATCAGCATGATCGACGGCGGGATTAGGATGCCGAGGGTGCCGCCGGCGCAAATGATCCCCGAGGCGAAGCTCGGGTCGTAGCGGGCCTTCAACATGGCGGGCAGCGCCAGCAGCCCCATCAGCGTGACGACGGCGCCGACGATGCCGGTGGCGGTGGCGAAGAGCGCGCAGGTGACCAGCGCCGCGACCCCCATCGAGCCGGGAATGTTCTTCGCCGCGATGTTGAGCGTACTGAAGAGGCGATCGACGATGTTGGCGCGCTCGACGATGTAGCCCATGAACAGGAACAGCGGCACCGCGGTCAGGACCTCGTTCGACATCACCGTGTAGGTCTGGTTGATGAAGAGGTCGAAGATGCGGTTGTTGAAG
>JBBQRM010000031.1:0-13475 GCA_038214855.1 Rhodobacterales bacterium
AGCTCGATGTTCTTGAACATCTCGGGCGCGAAGCCCAGCCGCTCGGCGAGCTTGTAGATGATCCAGTAGTCGTTGGCGCTCTCGAAGATCGGCTCGACGATCTTGTCGCCCCATTGCAGCGAGCGGTTGGAGGCGGTGCGCGTGCCGTCGCACTCGAGCTGGGTGCAGGCCGGCAGCAGATACGTGTTGTCGGTCCGGTCGTGCAGCGCCGCGAAGGTCGTCGGATGCGGGTCGCAGACCACCAGCAGGTCGAGCGCGTTCATGCCCTGGCGCATGTCGATCATCCGCGGCACGGTGTTGCCACCGTGGCCCATGATGAACATCGCGCGCAGCCGGTCGCGCTGATCGACGTTCTCGGGGTCCATCGTCACCGCGTCGAACCAGCGGGTCGAGGGGATGCCCGCGAGCTGCATGTTCTGCTCGCGGGTGCGCGCATCGCGGCCGCCCTTGGCCGGCACCTCGTCGAAGCGGCTGACGAAATACTCGTAGGGAACCTCCCAGACGCGAGCCCAGTGCTTCCAGGCTCCGTCGGTCAGCCCGTAGTAAAGCGGCAGCGTCACGATATCGACGCCGAGGTCCGTCGCCCCCTGGACGTTGGAATGGCCGCGGAAGATGTTCGCCCCCGCGCCCGCCATCCCGACGTTGCCGGTCGCCAGCAGCAGCGTGCAATAGGCGCGCACATTTGCGGTGCCGACCGTGTGCTGGGTGCCGCCCATGCACCAGATGAAGGTCGAGGGCCGGTCCTTGGCGAAGGTCTCGGCGACGCGGGCGAGCTGCTCGCCCGGAACGCCGGTGACGCGCTCGACCTGGTCGGGCGTCCATTTCGCCACCTCGGCGCGCACCTGGTCCATGCCGTAGACGCGGCTCGCGATGAACTCCTTGTCCTCCCAGCCGTTCTCGAAGATGTGCCACAGCATCCCCCAGACCAGCGGGATGTCCGTGCCCGAACGGATGCGCACGTATTCGGTCGCATGCGCCGCGGTGCGGGTGAAGCGCGGGTCGAGCACGATGACGTTGGCGCGGTTCAGTTCCTTGCCGGTCAGGATGTGCTGGAGCGACACCGGATGCGCCTCGGCGGCGTTCGAGCCCATGAAGACGATGGTCTTGGAGTTGCGGATGTCGTTATAGCTGTTGGTCATGGCACCATAGCCCCAGGTGTTCGCGACACCCGCCACGGTGGTAGAATGGCAGATGCGCGCCTGGTGATCGACGGAATTGGTGCCCCAGAAGGCGCCGAGCTTGCGGAACAGGTACGACCCCTCGTTGGAGAACTTCGCCGAGCCGAGCCAGTAGACCGAATCCGCCCCCGATTGCTCGCGCAGCTCCAGCAGCTTGGCCGATACCTCGGTCAGCGCCTGGTCCCAGCTGATGCGGACCCATTCGTCGCCCTGCTTTTTCATCGGGTATTTCAGCCGCCGGTCGCCGTGGACCAGCTCGCGTACCGAGGCGCCCTTGGCGCAATGCGTGCCGCGGTTGATCGGGCTCGCGAAGGCCGGCTCCTGCCCGAGCCAGACGCCGTTCTGGACTTCGGCCACGACCGTGCAGCCGACCGAGCAATGCGTGCAGATGTTCTTCCTGATCTCGGTCGGCGCGCCGAAGACCATCGGCCCGGCCTCGGCGCGGCGAACCATCCCCGGCCCCAGCGTGCCGAGCGCCGCAAGCCCTCCGGCGGTCAGCCCCGAGCGGCGCAGGAAGCTGCGCCGGTCGAGCGTCGTGCCCGCGAGCCCCGCGGTGATCGCCTGAAGCCGCGTGCGTCCCGCGGCCGCGTCGGAGCGTTTGACGAGCATCGGGCTGCCTCCTCAGTAGCGGTTGGTGCGATAGTAGGTCAGCACGTGCTCGGTCTCCTGGTAGCGCGTCCTGATCATCTCCTCGGGCGTCTCCTGGGCCTCCGCGGGTCCGCCCGCAGCGGTCAGCGCCGCCGCCGAGGCCGACAGCGTCGCGAGGGCGCCGAGGAATCCCCGCCGGCCGACGCCAGGCTCGGTGTCTTCGGCCATCGCCTTTACTCCCTTGCGCAAGTCATTCGCCATGTTCGTCTCTTGTCGCCGGTCCGTCAAGGGCGAAGCCCGCGCTCTCGACGCGGACAAAGGCCGCGCCCAGGGCGCCCACCGCCCGGTAGAACGGCAGCGTCTCGGCCGCCGCGAGATCGTCGAAGAACCGCGCGGCCCATGGCTCGATGTGGCGCGCGAAGAAGCTCCGCGCGCTCACGCTGCCCGAGCCCTCGCCGCGCGCCAGCGCCGCCATCACCTCGGCGAGAAACGCGATGTGGTCCTCAGGGTCGTGCAGCCCCTCGGCCCGCGCGAGCCCCAGCAGGCCCAGGTCGCGCCGCACCGAAGCCAGCGGCCGTTCGTTGAGAAACCCGGTGAGGTAGTAGGAGCCGAAGGGCAGGAACTCGCCGCGGCCCACGCCCACGAAGAGCGCAAAGAACGCGCGGGCCGCCGCGTCTTCCCGGGTCCCTGCCGCCGCGCGCGCCAGCGCCGCATGCGCGCGGCCCAGATCGCTGTCGTCGCCCGCGAGCCCTGCGAGCCGGTCGAGCAGCGCCTGGCTCGGCGCCTGCGCCGTCAGCGCCGCGATCAGCGCATATTCCTGCGCCCGCGCCGCCTCGAGCTCGCCGTCGCGGTCCTCCGCGAGCGGGTCGAGTTCGACAGGTCTGGCGGTGGCGGCGTACATCCCTGGGGCGTCCACTTTCTCGTAGCGCCGTGCGGACGAAGCCTGCCGCCGGAGCTTGAACGAAATCGTAGCACACCACGCGCGCCTGTATAGCGAAATGCGCCTCCTACGAACTCCTGGCGATCCCTGCGGGCCGCGCTCGCCAGGACCGGATGAGCGAGGCTCCTGTGGAGCCTCGCCCGGGCCATCGCCCGGAGCCACCGGCGCAGGGCGAGGGGGGTCCAGCCTGACGCGCGCAATCGGTCCGCGCCGTCGTGCCCTCCAGCCGGGTCGAGAGCGCCGCGAGGATCGGGCGGTCCTCGGGGTCGAAGGCGTCGTTCAGCGGGCGCAGGGGCCGGTTCGTGCCGCCGGCCTCGGGGCTGCCGGCGCCGTCGCGCGCGCCGACCATCTGCATCACCGTCACCGCCGCGATCGCGGTCGCCAGGATCGGCCTGTCGCGCGGGGCCTCGGCCTCGATGCGCAGCGCCGATGTCGAAGCCCCGGCGCTTCATGGTGCGGAAGACCTGCTCGATGGCCCGTGCTGTGGCGATAGAGCGCGGCGATCTCGAGCGCGTCGGCGCTCGTCTCGACCGCGTGGGTGGTGATCAGCCGCCAGTGCAGCGGGGCCACGCCCGCGGGCGGTGCCTCCTCGCGCAGATCGACCAGGGTGACGGGCAGTTCCGCGGGACTGCGCCTGGGGCCGTTCTTGGGGTGTTTCAGCGCCACGGGGCCGAAGCGGATCGCCAGCCGGACGCTGCGCGAAGGTCGGCCCGGCACCGCCGGGACCCACGCCTCCCGCCGCAACGCTTCTACCGAAAGTTCGTCCCTGATCTTGCGTGCTTTCCCCATGCCATCCGCTGCATCTGGTGGGGACAAGGGATCACGCTGCCCAGCGTACGCAAAACATCTTCTGCGTCAGGGGGACGGCTCCCCGGTATCACACCTTCCAGAACACGACAGCGCCGAAGGCGAGCGAGAGGGCGAGGGGGCCCCAGAGCGGCGTCGAGAAGATCGCGAGCCAGCCGAGGAAGATGAAGACGGCGCCGAGCAGCGAGATGAACAACCGGTCGCCGCGGGTGGTGTCGAGCCCCAGAACACCGTGCCGTGGTGCGCCGCCGGGGTTGCGCCATTCCAGCACCCCCATCAGCGCGATGGCCCCGAAGACGAAGACGAAGAAGACCATCGTCGCCGGGGTCCAGGCCATCCAGAAGCCGCCGAACATCGGCTGGGTCCAGGAGAAGCCCTCGTCCCGAGGCTCGCCGACGTTGCCCCAGCCGGCCTGCTGGGCGCGCGCCGCCACGGGGGCCGCGAGAGCGAGTGCTATCACCAGCCCCGCGCGCATCACACCCGCCCCAGGGCGAAGCCCTTGGCGATGTAGTTGCGCACGAACCAGATGACGATGGCGCCGGGGATGATCGTGAGGCACCCGGCCGCGGCCAGCAGGCCAAGCTCGTAGCCCGCGCTCGAGGTGGTCCGCGTCATCGTCGCGGCGATCGGCTTGGCCGCGACCGCGGTGAGGGTCTTGGCGAGCAGCAGCTCGACCCAGGAGAACATGAAGCAGAAGAACGCCGCCACGCCGATGCCCGCCTTGATGTTGGGCAGGAAGATCTGGAAGAAGAACCGCGGGAAGGAATAGCCGTCGACATAGGCGGTCTCGTCCAGCTCCTTCGGCACGCCCGACATGAAGCCCTCGAGGATCCAGACCGCGAGCGGGATGTTGAACAGGCAATGCGCGAGTGCCACCGCGATATGCGTGTCGAAGAGGCCGACCGCCGAATAGAGCTGGAAGAACGGCAGCGCGAAGACCGCCGGCGGCGCCATCCGGTTGGTGAGCAGCCAGAAGAACAGGTGCTTGTCGCCCAGAAACCGATAGCGCGAGAACGCATAGGCCGCGGGCAAAGCGGCCGCCACGGAAATCGCCGTGTTCATCGTGACATAGATCATCGAGTTGATGTAGCCCCAGTACCAGGTGGGATCGGTGAAGATCACCCGGTAATTGTCGAGCGTGAACTCCTGGGGGAAGGGAGAGAAGCCGCCGAGGATCTCGTTGGTGGTCTTGAACGACATGTTGAGCAGCCAGTAGATCGGCAGCATCAGGAACAGGATGTAGAGCGCGGGGGCGAGCGGGATCAGGCGGCGCATGGGCTCACTCCGGGTCGTCGCGGGTCATCAGCGTGTAGAACACCCAGGAGACCGCGAGGGTGATGGCGAAGTAGATCAGCGACATCGCCGCCGCAGGCCCGAGGTCGAACTGGCCCAGCGCGATCTTCACGAGGTCGATGGAGAGCAGCGTCGTCGAATTGCCCGGCCCGCCGCCGGTCAGCACGAAGGGCTCGGTATAGATCATGAAGCTGTCCATGAAGCGCAGCAGCACCGCGATGGTCAGCACGCGCTTGAGCTTCGGCAGCTGGATGTGCCGGAACACCGCCCAGGGCCGCGCGCCGTCGATGGCGGCGGCCTGGTAATAGGCGTCGGGGATCGAGATCAGCCCGGCATAGGCGAGCAGGACCACGAGCGAGGTCCAGTGCCAGACGTCCATCAGCACCAGCGTGAACCAGGCCGCGAGCGGGCTTTGGGTCATGTTGTAGTCGAACCCCAGCCGGTTCAGCCCCCAGCCGAGCAGGCCGATGTCGGGCAAAGCGAAGATGTTCCACATCGCGCCGACGACGTTCCAGGGGATGAGCAGCGGCAGCGCCATCAGCACCAGACAGACCGACACCCAGGGCCCCGAGCGCGGCATCGTCAGCGCGATGGCGACGCCGAGCGGGATCTCGATCGCAAGGATGATGCCGGTGAACATCAGCTGTCGGCCGAGAGCGGCCTGGAACCGCGGCGAGCGCAGCACGTCCTCGAACCAGCCGACCCCGTGCCAGAAGAACTGGTTGTTCCCGAAGGTCTCCTGCACCGAATAGTTCACCACCGTCATCAGCGGCACCACCGCGTTGAACGCCACGAGGGCGACCACCGGCACGACGAACCACCAGGCGCGCTGGTTGACGGTCTTCACGCCCGCGCCCCCGCGAGCCTGCCATCGACGTAGATGCGGGTCTGGGAGGGCTCGAAGACGAGATGCGTGGCGCCGAGCGGTGCCTCGCCTCCCTCGGGCAGCAGCGCGTTCACCCGGTGGTTGCCGGCGCGTGCCTCCACCACCCGGTGCCGGCCGACGTCGGCCACACGGATCACCTCGGCGGCCACGCCGGCCTCGCCCAGCGTCACGAATTCGGGCCGCACGCCGATCTCGGTTCGGCCGCGGTGGTCGCCGGGGTTCGTCGTCTCGACGCGGCGCCCCTCGAAGAAGGCCTCGCCCGCGCGGATCTCGCAGGGCAGCACGTTCATCCCGGGCGAGCCGATGAAATGGCCGACGAAGGTATGCGCGGGGCGCTCGAAGAGGTCGACCGGGGTGCCGATCTGGACCACCTCGCCGTCCTGCATCACCACCACCTGGTCGGCGAAGGTGAGCGCCTCGGTCTGGTCGTGGGTGACGTAGATCATCGTGGCGCCGACCTTCTGGTGCAGCTCCTTGAGCTTGGAGCGCAGCTTCCACTTGAGATGCGGGTCGATCACGGTCAGCGGCTCGTCGAACATGATCACCGCCACGTCCTCGCGCACGAGGCCGCGGCCCATCGAGATCTTCTGCTTGCCGTCGGGGGAGAGGCCGGCGGCGCGCTGGGGCAGCATGTCGTCGAGCTCGAGCATCGCGGCGATGGTGCGGACGCGGGCATCGACCTGGGCCTGCGGGACGCCCCGGTTGCGCAGCGGAAAGGCGAGGTTGTCGTAGACGCTCATCGTATCGTAAATCACCGGGAACTGGAAGACCTGTGCTATGTTGCGCGCGGCCGGTGCGAGCCGCGTCACGTCGCGCCCGTCGAAGCGCACCGCGCCCTCGGAGGGCACGAGCAGGCCCGAGATGATGTTGAGCAGCGTCGATTTGCCGCAGCCCGAGGGCCCGAGCAGCGCATAGGCGCCGCCGTCGTCCCAGTCGAGGTCGATGGCCTTCAGCGCATAATCCTCCGGGCGCTGCGGGTCGGGGTCGTAGCTGTGGCGCAGCCCTGCCAGCTCGATGCGCGCCATCAGGCGACCCTGCGCCCGTCGGCGCCGAAGTAGAAGCCCGCGGCGGGGTCCATCCAGAAGTCGGTCGTCTGGCCGACGCGGTAGGGATGGACGCCGTTCGACTGCGCGACCCAGGTCTGCGCGCCGAGGCGGAAATGCGCGATGCTCTCCGAGCCGGTCAGCTCGGCGATCTCGACCACGCCCTCGAGCGGCACCGTCGCCGCGCCGCCCGGCCGGGGGCGCACGTGGTGCGGCCTCAGGCCCAGCGTATAGGCGCCGTCGGGGGCGGTGGCGACGGGACCTGCGGCGGGCCAGCGCACGTCGCCCATCGCGATCTCGGCGCCGCGCTTCTCGACCGGTGCGGCGTTGATCGGCGGGTCGGAGAACACCCGCGCGGTCGCGAGATCGGCGGGGTCTCGGTAGCACGCGGCGGTCGGGCCGAACTGGGTGACGCGGCCCGCCTCCATCGTCGCGGTATGGCCGCCGAGCATCAAGGCCTCCGAGGGCTCGGAGGTGGCGTAGACCACCACCGCGCCGCGGCCTGCGAAGAGCAGCGGCAGCTGGTCGCGCAATTCCTCGCGCAGCTTGTAGTCGAGGTTTGCGAGCGGCTCGTCGAGCAGCACCAGGTCGGCGTCCTTGACGATGGCGCGCGCGAGTGCGGTGCGCTGCTGCTGGCCGCCCGAGAGCTCCGAGGGACGGCGACCGAGCATCGGCGTCAGGCGCAGGAGCTCCGCCGCTTCGCCGACGCGTCGCTCGATCTCGGGCCGCGATATGCCGGCGACCCGGAGCGGCGAGGCGATGTTGTCGTAAACGCTCATGTTGGGGTAGTTGACGAAGAACTGGTGCACGAGGCTGACATTGCGCTTGCGCGGGATCACGCCGGTGACGTCGCGGCCGCCGAACCAGACCTGCCCGCTGCTCGGGCTCTCGAGCCCGGCCATCAGCTTTATCAGCGTGGTCTTGCCGGCGCCGGTCGCGCCGAGCAGGATGTTGAACCCCTCCTCGGCCAGCGTCAGGCTGGTCGGGTGGATGTGCGTCTCGGCGCCGACGCGCTTGCGCACCTGTCGCAATTCGAGGCTCATGGGCGCGCACCTGTCGGACGGAAGGGCGCCGCCGGGGGTGTCCCGGCGGCGTCGCGTGATGCGCGTCAGTTCGCCGCTTCTTCCCAGCGCTTGACCAGCTCGTCGTAGTTCACCGTCTCGCCCTGCGGCTTCTCGTTCTCGAGCTTGGCCTTGGGTCCGTCGGGCTTGCCGAGCCACTCGGCCGGGTCGATCTCCGGGTTCAGCCGTGGACCGCAGCCGCCGTAGACGTTCGCCGCCTCGTCGGCCTGCTGCATACGGGCCATGGTGTCGTCCATTTCGGTGGCGAGCGCGTCCATGGCTTCCTGCGGCGTCGCGGAGCCCGAGTTCACGTTGCCGACCTGCTGCCACCAGATCTGCGCGAGCTTGGGGTAGTCGGGCACGTTGATGCCGGTGGGCGACCAGCGCACCCGGTCGGGCGAGCGGTAGAACTCGACGACGCCGCCGAGCCTGGGCGCGCGCTCGGTGAAGCTCTCGTGCCGGATGGTGCTGTCGCGGATGAAGGTGAGCCCGACGTGGCTCTTGCGGGTGTCCACGGTCTTGGAGGTCACGAACTGCGCATAGAGCCAGGCGGCCTTGGCGCGGTCCTCGGGCGTCGACTTCAGGATCGTCCAGGAGCCCACGTCCTGATAGCCGACCTTCTGGCCCTCCTGCCAGTAGGGGCCGTGCGGGCTCGGCGCGGCACGCCAGAGCGGCATCCCCTCCTCGTCGACGGTGTTGTTGCCCTCGGATTGCGGCTTGACCATGTCGGCGAGGAAGGCCGTGTACCAGAAGATCTGCTGGGCGACGTTGCCCTGGCTGAGCGCGGGCAGCGACTGGTAGAAGTCGTAGCTCGCGGCCCCCGGCGGCGCGTATTTGCGCAGCCACTCGTCCCATTTTGCGATCGCATAGACCGAGGCCGGTCCGTTCGCCTCGCCGCCGCGGCTGACGCTGGAGCCTGCGGGGTTGCAGGACCCCGCCTCCATGCGGATGCCCCATTCGTCGATGGGGATACCGTTCGGCTCGCCCTTCGAGCCTGTGCCGGCCATCGAAAGCCACGCGTCGGTCATCCGCCACCCGAGGTCGGGGGCGCGCTTGCCGTAGTCCATGTGGCCGTAGATGCGCACGCCGTCGATTTCCTTCACGTCCTCGGTGAAGAACTCGGCGATGTCCTCGTAGGCCGACCAGTTGACCGGCACGCCGAGCTCGTAGCCGTACTTCTCCTTGAAGGCGGCCTTGTACTCGGGGTTGTCGAACCAGTCCTTGCGGAACCAGTAGAGGTTGGCGAACTGCTGGTCGGGCAGCTGGTAGAGGTCGCCGTCCGGCCCGGTGGTGAAGCTCAGCCCCATGAAGTCGTCGAGATCGAGCGTGGGCGAAGTCACGTCGGCCGCGGGCCCCGCCATCCAGTCGGTCAGGTTCACCGCCTGCTGGAGCCGCGAATGCGTGCCGATCAGGTCGCTGTCGTTGACATAGGCGTCATAGAGGTTGCGGTTGGTCTGCATCTGGGTCTGGACCGCCTGCACCACCTCGCCCTCGCCGAGGATCTGGTGGTTCACCTTGATGCCGGTGATCTCCTCGAAGGCCTTGGTCAGCACTTCCGACTCGTAGGTGTGCGTCGGGATGCTCTCCGACAGCACGTTGATCTCCATGCCCGCGAAGGGCGCCGCGGCGTCGATGAACCACTGCATCTCCGCCTTCTGTTCGTCCTCGGTCAGGACCGAGGGCTGGAACTCGTCGGTGATCCATTTCTCGGCCGCGGCCATGTCGGCCCAGGCGGCAGGCGCCGCAGCAAGGAGCGCCACCGCCGCTGACGCGGACAGCAAGTGAGATTTCATGTAGTCCTCCCGATATTGTTCTTTCCCGCGTCGCGCGGTGACGCATCATGTCACACGGTCTAGAGCGGTCAAGTCATTCCCCTGCGGCAGGCACACCCGCCCCACGCCGCGGGCCGGGCAAGATCGAACCATGTTTCGACGCCCCGCTCGCGCGTCAGCTCAGCTGGCGAGGTCGAGCGGCGCGTGCCGGCGCTCGAGCGTGAACGGCCGATCGTGCGCGAGTGACGGGATCTGGCGCCGGGCGGCAGTGACGCGTCCGAGGTCGAGGGCGACAACGGCGAGACCGGGCTCACCCCCGCCGAGATCGGCCAGCACCTCGCCCCAGGGATCGACCGCGAGCGCGTGTCCCCAGGTCTCGCGCCCGTCGTCGTGGCGCCCGACCTGCGCGGGTGCTACCACGAAGGCGCCGGTCTCGATGGCGCGTGCCCGCAGCAGCACCTCCCAATGCGCGCGCCCCGTCGGCACGGTGAAGGCCGAGGGCACGAACATCACCCCGGCGCCGGCCTGCGCATAGGCGCGGTAGAGCTGCGGGAAGCGCAGGTCGTAGCAGATAGACATCCCCCAGCCGCCCCAGGGCGTGTCGACCAGAACCGCGGTCTCGCCGGGGGCGTAGCGGCGGGATTCGCCGGTCGGCGCCTCGCCTTCGAGGAACACGTCGAAGAGGTGGATCTTGTCGTATTCCGCGCGGATCGCGCCCTCCGCGTCGATCAGCGTCGCGTGGTTCCACAGCCGCCCGTCCGGCGCCTTGACCGGCGTCGAGCCGGTGTGCAGCCACAGCCTGTGCCGCGAGGCCGCCTCGCGGCAGGCGGCGATGAAGGGATCGGCATCGGCCTCCCTCGCCTGCGCCAGCATCTGCGCGCGGTCGCGGCACATCAGCCCCGCGGCCTCGGGCAGCGCCAGCAGGTCGCAGCCTGCCGCCGCCGCGCGCGCCGCGAGGTCGCGCATCGCCGCGATGTTGCCGTCGTGGCGCGTGGTTGAAGTCGTCTGGGCGAGGCCCAGGGTCAGGGTCTGGGGCATCGGTCGGTCTCCTGCGCTGGAGCGCAGGATGCGCGCGCGGTCTCAGTCGCGCAAGGCGCTCTCGTTCAGCCCGTCTGCGAGCAGGTTGAACCCCAGCACCAGGCTCGAGATCGCCACGCAGGGCCAGATCGTCATGTGCGGGAACACCAGCGCCATCTGCCGCGTCTCGTTGACCATGCCGCCCCAGTCCGGGTTCGGCGGCGGCAGCCCCAGCCCGAGAAACCCCAGCACGCCGATGGTGATCGTCACGTAGCCGATGCGCACGCAGAAATCGACGATCAGCGGGCCGCGGACGTTCGGCAGCACCTCGACCAGCAGGATGCGCCATGTGGGCTCGCCGCGGGTCTGTGCCGCGAGGATGTATTCGCGATTGCGGATGTCCATGGTCAGGCCGCGCACGATGCGCATGATCGCCGGCGCCGAGGCGAAGGTGACGGCGAGCAGGATATTCACGCCCGAGGAGCCGACGATCGAGATGATCACCACGTAGAGCACCATCACCGGGAACGACAGGATGACGTTGGTGACGAAACTCAGCGCATCGTCGATCCAGCCGCCCTTGTAGCCGGCGACGAGCCCCATCGCCGCCCCCACGACATAGGCGAGCAGCGTCGCGAGCGGCGCATAGAAGAGCACGGTGCGCGCACCAAAGATGATCCGCGACAGCAGGTCGCGTCCGATCACGTCGGTGCCGAGCCAGAAGCGCCCGCAATCGACCCGGGTCGGATCGTCCGCGACCGGCGCGCAGACGTCCGCGGCAAGCGCCCCCGCGATCTGCGTCGCCGCCGGCACGATCGCGGGCGCCAGCGGCTTTTGCAAAGGTGCCAGCGTCGCGTTCGGCGGGAAGGGCGCGAGCACGGGGGCGGTGAGCGCCACCACCACCCAGAAGACGACGAGAAAGGCGCCGACGCCGCTCAGCCAGCTCTCGCCCAGCGTCGCCACGCCGCGGCCGAGAAAGCCCGCGCGCTTCATGCGAAGCGGATCCGCGGATTGAGATAGACATAGCCGATGTCCGAGACCGCCTGGCTCAGCACCGCGACGACGGTCGCTATCAGCGCGCAGGCCTGGATGACGTAGAAGTCCTGGTAGAGTGCCGCCTCCAGCAGCAGCGCCCCGAACCCCTTGTAGGCGAAGAAGAACTCGACCACGATCACCCCGGACAAGAGCCAGTTCACCTGCAGGATGATCACCGTGTAGGGCGCGATCAGCGCGTTCCTCAACGCGTGTTTCAGCACCACCTGGCGGTGGCTCACCCCCTTCAGGCGCGCGGTGCGGATGTAGTTCGAGCGCATCACCTCGGCCATCGAGGTCCGCGTCAGCCGGGCGATATAGCCGAAGTCGTAGAGCACCAGCACCATCACCGGCAGCACCAGCTGCCACGCATCGAACCCCGCGACCATGCCGCTGGTGCCGGGCAGCCAGCCGAGCCAGAAGACGAAGACGGCACTCAGGATCACCGCGGAGGCGAATTCCGGGATCGAAGTGGTCACCACGGAAATGATCGAGATGATCCGGTCGAGCAGCCTGCCCTCGTTGGCCCCCGCGAGGATGCCGAGCCCCAGCCCGAGCACCGAGACCGCGAGAAGCGTCAGCGCGCCGAGCAGCCCGGTCGCCGCCAGCCGCGGCCACAGCACATCGGCCACGGGCCGCTTGTAGCGCAGGCTCTGCCCGAAATCTCCCGTCAGGATCGACCCGGCCCAGTCGAAGTAGCGCACCAGCAGCGTGCGGTCGAACCCGTTCGCCTCGAGCCACAACGCCCGCTGCTCGTCGGTCGAGAACGGCCCGAGCACCTTGACCGCCACGCTGTCCTTGTCGACCTCCAGCAGCACGAACAACAGCACCGAGACGGCGAAGATCGTCGCCAGCATCAGCGCCAGACGCCGCGCGACGACGGCTAGCACGCGAGCGCCCCCGCCGGGCGCCCGGCGCCGTGGCTCAAGCGCCGTCCGCCACGCCGAAGGTCTCGGCATGGATGTAGAGGGACGGATGCAGCTGATAGCCGACGACACGGTTGTTGTAGGCCACGACCTCGGCACGCCACAGCGGCTGGATCATCGGGCCGTCCTCCTGGAGGATCGTCTCGAGCTCGGCCATGATCGCGCGGCGCGCCTCGACGTCGAGCGTCGCTTCCGCCTTGCCCAGCAGCGCGTCGAACTCGGGGTTGGAATAGCCCGACTCGTTCCATGGCACCCCCGAGCGATAGGCGAGGCCCAGCACCATCACCCCGAGCGGCCGGTGCCCCCAGCTGGTGAAGCCGAAGTCGAAGTTGGTCCAGTTGTCCCAGAACTGCGGCGACGGCAGGATGTTGATCGCTACCCGGATGCCGGCCTCGGCGAGCTGCTCGGTCAGAGCCTGGACCGTCTGGAGCTCCCAGGCCGGATCGCGCTTGCAGTTGATCTCCAGGTCGAGCCCGTCGGGGTGTCCCGCCTCGGCCAGCAGCGCCTTCGCAGCCTCGACGTCCCGCGTCATCGGCGGCAGCTCGGCGTATTCGGGATGGATCGGTGCCACCTGGTGATGCTCGCCCGGCGCGCCCAGGCCGAAATGCCCGAGCTCCAGCAGCCGCGTCGTGTCGGTGGCGAGCCGCATCGCCTTGCGCACGCGGGGGTCGTCGAAGGGCTCGATCGAGACCTTGACCCGCGCCACCGCCGTCTGCGCGGTCAGCGCGTCGTAGACCGTGAGGTTCGGCAGCGCGCGGTATGTCTCGAGCTGGCCGACGTCGCCCTGATAGACCCCGTCCACCTGACCCGAGGCCAGCGCCGCCGTCGTCGTCATCGCCTCCTCGCCGACATCGGCATAGACCACCTGGTCGAGATAGGCGGGCTTGCCCCAGTAATCCTCGCGCTTGCGCAGCACCGCGCGCTCGCCCACG
>JBBQRM010000032.1:0-13377 GCA_038214855.1 Rhodobacterales bacterium
CGGAGGAGGCGGTGCTCGGCTTCGAATACGGCTATTCGCTCGCCGAGCCGAACGCGCTGACCCTGTGGGAGGCGCAGTTCGGCGATTTCGCCAACGGCGCGCAGGTCCTGTTCGACCAGTTCATCTCGTCGGGCGAGCCGAAATGGCTGCGCATGTCGGGCCTCGTCCTGCTGCTGCCGCACGGCTACGAGGGCCAGGGGCCGGAGCATTCCTCCGCCCGGCTCGAGCGGTTCCTGCAGATGTGCGCCGGCGACAACTGGATCGTCGCGAACTGCACGACGCCGGCCAACTACTTCCACATCCTGCGCCGCCAGCTGCACCGCTCGTTCCGCAAGCCGCTGGTGCTGATGACCCCGAAGTCGCTCCTGCGCCACAAGCTCGCGGTCTCCCGCATCGAGGACTTCGCCAAGGGCTCGAGCTTCCACCGCGTGCTCTGGGACGACGCGCAATACGGCCTGTCCGAGACGACGCTCGCCGAGGACGCCGCGATCCGGCGCGTGGTCCTCTGCTCGGGCAAGGTCTACTACGACCTGCTCGAGGAGCGCGACGCCCGCGGCATCACCGACGTCTATCTGATGCGCCTCGAGCAGTTCTACCCGTTCCCGGCCCAGTCGCTGACCAAGGAGCTCGAACGCTTCAAGGACGCGCGGATCGTCTGGTGCCAGGAGGAGCCCAAGAACCAGGGCGCCTGGACCTTCGTCGAGCCCAACCTCGAATGGGTGCTCGGCCGGATCAAGGCGCGCCACCGCCGCCCCGTCTACGTCGGCCGCGCCGCCGCGGCCTCCCCCGCCACCGGCCTCGCCCGGCAGCACAAAGAGCAACAGCAGGCCCTCGTCGACGAGGCGCTGAGCGTGACGAAGGACTGATCATGGCCGATGTACGGGTGCCGACCCTCGGCGAGAGCGTGACCGAGGCGACGGTCGCCAGCTGGTTCAAGGCCGAGGGCGAGGCGGTCGCGGTCGACGAGATGCTCTGCGAGCTCGAGACCGACAAGGTGACCGTCGAGGTCCCCGCCACCGCCGCGGGCGTGCTCGCCGAGATCGTCGCCAAGGAGGGCTCGACCGTCGGCCTCGACGCGCTGCTCGCCACCATCGACGAGGGCGCCGACGCCAGGCCCGCCAGGCCAAAGGGCAAGCCCGCCGGCGCCGAGGCCCCGGAGGCCGGCAAGGTCGAGCGCGACGACGCGCCCGCGCCCGACCCCGATGTCGCCGGCAAGGCCACGCCCGAGGACGCCGAATCCGCGCCCGCCAACGCGCGCAGCATCGACATCCCCGTCCCCACCCTCGGCGAGAGCGTCACCGAGGCGACGGTCGCGAGCTGGTTCAAGGCCAAGGGCGACGCCGTCGTCCAGGACGAGATGCTCTGCGAGCTCGAGACCGACAAGGTCTCCGTCGAGGTTCCCGCCCCCGCCTCCGGCACGCTCACCGAAATCCTCGCCGAGGCGGGCGCCACCGTCGAGGCCGGCGGCATCCTCGGCCGCATCGGCGGCGACGGCGCCGTCGAAGGCGACGGCAAGCCCACGGCGAAGCCCGAGCCGAAGGCGGCGAAGGCCTCCGAGCCGAAGGCCGAAGCCCCCGCCCGCGACGGCCAGGATGTCGAGGACGCCCCCTCGGCGAAGAAGCTGATGGCCGACAAGGGCCTCTCGCCGGAGGACGTGACCGGCACCGGCCGCGACGGCCGCATCATGAAGGAGGACGTGCTCGGCGCCAGCACGGCCAAGCCGAAATCCTCCGAGCCCGCCGCCGCCGCGTCCCGCGCCCCCGTCCCCGCCGAGGACGCGGGCCGCGAGGAAAGGGTCAAGATGACCCGCCTGCGCCAGACCATCGCCCGCCGCCTCAAGGAGGCCCAGAACACCGCCGCGATGCTGACCACCTACAACGAGGTGGACATGTCTGCGGTGATGGATCTGCGCAACGACTACAAGGCGCTCTTCGAGAAGAAGCACGGCGTCAAGCTCGGCTTCATGTCCTTCTTCACCAAGGCCTGCTGCCACGCGCTGCTCGAGGTGCCGGAGGTCAACGCCGAGATCGACGGCACCGACGTCGTCTACAAGCGCTTCGTCCACATGGGCATCGCCGTCGGCACCCCCACCGGCCTCGTCGTGCCGGTCGTGCGCGACGCCGACAGTATGTCGTTTGCGCAGATCGAGAAGACCATCAACGAGCTCGGGCTCAAGGCCCGCGACGGCAAGCTCTCGATGGCCGACATGCAGGGCGGCACCTTCACCATCTCCAACGGCGGCATCTACGGCTCCCTGATGTCCTCCCCCATCCTCAACCCGCCGCAATCCGGCATCCTCGGCATGCACAAGATCCAGGAGCGCCCGATGGTGGTAGGTGGCAAGATCGAGGCACGACCGATGATGTACCTCGCCCTCAGCTACGACCACCGCGTCGTCGACGGCAAGGGCGCGGTGACGTTCCTCGTGCGGGTGAAGGAAGCGCTCGAAGACCCGCGGCGGCTGTTGATGGATTTGTAGAGGGGAAAATGGATCTTCAGGAATTTATCCAAGAGACAATAAGCGCTATTGCAAATGCTACGTCCCCACTCCAAGGTCAGTTCGATAAGGCTGGCGTGATTTTGAATCCGCCGCTGAGCCCTGGTCTTAGCGAATATTATATGCATGGTGATCCTACCAGTACTTGCCGTCGTGTGGAGACAATTGATTTCGATGTTGCGGTAACCGCTAGTTCCGAGACAACTGCTGGCGGAAAAGCTGGTATTAAGGTGTTCTCCTCGGAGGCCAGCGCTGGGGGACAACATTCTCGGACAAACGAGCAGGTGAGCCGAGTCCGGTTCTCAGTCTCCATTGTGCTTGCGCCCGCCGCTATTGAAGGTCGGAATCGTTTGGCTTCGGAAAATTTGGATAGGCAGATGCCGACCGTTAATTACTGACCGCGGGAGGCGCTGAATGACCCCCGAACTCACCGCCCTCGCCCTCGCCGGCCTCCTCGCCGGCGTGCAGTTCTTCCTCATGGCGGTGCCGATCAACCTCCAACTCTCCCCCCGATGGACGATGGGCCCGCGCGACGAGCCGCGCTCGCCCACCGGCACGCCGGCCCGGCTCAAGCGCGCCTTTGACAATCACGTCGAGGGGCTGGTCCTCTTCACCCTTGCCGTCACCGTCGTCACGCTGTCGGGGGAAAGCACCGCCTTCACCGCCGCCTGCGCCTGGGTGTATCTCGCCGTGCGCGTGGTCTATGTTCCGGCCTACG
Organism: Rhodobacterales bacterium; assembly: GCA_038214855.1. Classification (GTDB taxonomy): domain Bacteria; phylum Pseudomonadota; class Alphaproteobacteria; order Rhodobacterales; family Rhodobacteraceae; genus Amaricoccus. Next base: position 3,216 of record JBBQRM010000032.1, read on the forward strand.
CGCTGGGTTGGACGCCCTGGCGGTCGGTCATCTGGGGTGTGGGCTTTGTGGCGACGCAGCTGATGATCCTGGCCGCGCTCATCTAGAGGAGAAGGCCCATGGCCGACTACGACGTGATCATCATCGGCAGCGGCCCCGGCGGCTATGTCTGCGCCATCCGCTGCGCCCAGCTGGGGCTCAAGACCGCCTGCGTCGAGGCCCGCGACACGCTCGGCGGCACCTGTCTCAACATCGGCTGCATTCCGTCGAAGGCCCTGCTCCATGCCTCCGAAATGTACCACGAGGCCCAGGAGAACTTCGCCAAGATGGGGCTGATGGACGCGACCCCCAAGATCGACTTCGCCAAGATGCTCGCCTACAAGCGCTCGACCGTCGAGACCAACACCAAGGGCATCGAGTTCCTGTTCAAGAAGAACAAGATCGACTGGCTGAAGGGCTGGGGCAAGATCACCGCCAAGGGCGAGGTCACCGTCGGCGACACCGCCCACAAGGCGAAGCACATCGTTATCGCCACCGGCTCCGACCCCACCCCGCTGAAGGGCGTCGAGGTCGACGAGAAGACGATCGTCACCTCCACCGGCGCACTCGAGCTCGACCGCATCCCCGAGCGGCTGGCGGTGATCGGCGCCGGCATCATCGGCCTCGAACTCGGCTCGGTCTACGCCCGGCTCGGCTCGAAGGTGACGGTGCTCGAGTATCTCGACCAGATCACTCCCGGCATCGACCTCGAGCTCTGCCGCGCCTTCCAGAAGCTGCTGACCAAGCAGGGCCTGACCTTCGTCCTCGGCGCCGCCGTCGAACGCGTCGAGACCGGCGACAAGGGCGCGACCGTCCACTACAAGCTCCGCAAGGACGACAGCGCCCAGCAGCTCGAGGCCGACACGATTCTCGTCGCCACCGGCCGCCGCCCCTTCACCGAGGGCCTCGGCCTCCAGGAGATCGGCGTGGAGATGACCGACCGCGGCCAGGTCGCCATCGACGAGCGCTGGGCCACCAACATCGAGGGCATCTACGCCATCGGCGACGTGGTGAGGGGCCCGATGCTCGCGCACAAGGGCGAGGACGAGGGGATGGCGGTGGCCGAGGTGCTCGCCGGCCAGCACGGCCACGTGAACTACGGCGTGATCCCGGCGGTCGTCTACACCCACCCCGAGGTCGCGAGCGTCGGCCATACCGAGGAGAGCCTCAAGGAGGCCGGAAAGGCCTTCAAGATCGGCAAGTTCAGCTTCATGGGCAATGCGCGGGCGAAGTCCTATTTCATGGGCGACGGCTTCGTGAAGATCCTCGCCGACGCCGAGACCGACCGCATCCTCGGCGCCCATATCATCGGGCCGATGGCCGGCGATCTCATCCACGAGATCTGCGTCGCCATGGAATTCGGCGCCGCCGCCGAAGACCTCGCCCGCACCTGCCACGCGCATCCGACCTTCTCGGAGGCGGTGCGCGAGGCCGCGCTCGCCTGCGGCGACGGCGCGATCCATGCCTGAGGTTGCGGGCTAGTTCGAGATGTTGCACCGTGCAACATTGCTTCGGCCTTTGAAATCACTGAATAAATAGCGTCGAATTTACCGATCGTTAGGATCGTGCCACGCCGCGGCCGGTGAGAAGTCGAAGGCGTGCAGCCCTACGCCCTCGCGGCGCAGCCAGGCGCGCGGGGCGGCATGGTCGGGCGACAGCCGCGCCACCAGCGCCCAGAACCGCGGCGAATGGTTCATCTCGACCAGATGCGCCACCTCATGCGCGGCGACATAGTCGAGCACCTCCGGCGGCGCCATGATCAGCCGCCAGGAGAACATCAGATCGCCCGCCGCGGTGCACGATCCCCAGCGCGAGCGCGTGTCGCGCAGGCTGATCCGGCCCCACGGCCGCCCGAGCCGCCTCGCATGGGCCGTCACCGCCCCGAGGCACTCCTTCCGCGCCCGCACCTTGAGAAACTCGGCCGCGCGGGCCCCGAGCGTCTCTCCTGCGCCGGGCAACAGCAGCGCCCCGTCCGCCACCGCCGGTCGCCGCGCCCCGCCCTGCAGCGTCAGCGTCCCGCCTCGGAACGGCAGCACCACCCCCTCTCGAACCGCCACGACCCCACCGGCGGCGGCCAGCCTTTGCCGCAGCCAAGGCTCGCGCTCCCGGAGGAACGCGGCCACCGCGGCCCGCGTCGCCCGCGGAGGCAGCGTCAGCACCGCCGCCGTGCCCGCCGGCGGCACCCGGAGGATCAGCCGGCGTGCCCGCGGGTTCACTCGCAGACGCACCTCGATCGGAGGCGAGCCCAGGAGCCAGACCGAGGCCGCGTCCGAGGCGCCGCCCAAACGCGCGGATCGGCCCGCGGCTAGCCAGGACGCGCGGTCCTCGTCCATGCCGCCTCGCCCCCAAACTCCTGAAGTGACCTAGAAATCCGCTTCACCCCCGATATCGCATGCATGAAGAATATCACGCGTGCGCAGGGCGGACCACGGCGGTCCCGCTAAGCCGCGACCGGACGCCGGTTCGCGGCGATGAATTCGGCGACCTTCGGCTGCGTCCGCTCGCGCCAGCGCGAGCCGTTGAAGACGCCGTAATGCCCCACCTCCGGCACCGGCAGGTGCAGGCGCAGCGCCTCGGGCAGGTTCGGCACCAGCTCATGCGCGGCTTCGGTCTGGCCGAGGCCGGTGATGTCGTCGCGCCCGCCCTCGATCGTCATCAGCCCGATGTCCTCGATCGCCGCGGGCTGGACCAGCGCGTTGCGGTGGAAATAGGCGCCCCTCGCCATCAGTCGCTTCTGGAAAACCCGCTCGATGGTCTGGAGGTAGAACTCCGCGGTCAGGTCCATCACCGCACAATATTCGTCGTAGAAGCGCCGGTGCGCCTCCGCACTGTCGCCGTCCCCCCGCACCAGATGTTGGAACTGGCTCGCATGCGCGTCGATGTGCCGGTCGAGGTTCATCTGCATGAATCCCTGGAGCTGGAGGAAGCCCGGATAGACGCGGCGCATGAAGCCGGGGTTTGGCCAGGGCACCCGCACGATCACGTTGCGCTCGAACCAGGAGAGCGGCCGGCTCTGGGCGAGCTCGTTGGGCTTCTTGGGGTTGCGGCTGGTGTCGATGGGCGAGCCCATCAGGATCAGCGACGCCGGGCGGAACGGGTTTGCCTCCTCGGCCATCAGGCTCGCCGCGGCCATGGCCGGAATCCCGGGCTGGCAGACCGCCATCACCGCGACCCGTTCGCCATCCTGCGCGAGATGGGTGATCATCTCGATCAGGTAGTCGGTATAGTCGTCGAGATCGAAGCCGCCCTGCGCCAGCGGCACCTGCCGCGCATCGATCCAGTCGGTGATGTAGACCTCGTGCCCCGGCAGCATCGACTTCACCGTCCCGCGCAGGAGCGTCGCGTAATGCCCCGACATCGGCGCGATCATCAGCACCTTTGGGTCTCTGCGGCGCCGCGCGGCGCGGCTGTCCCGGCGGAAGTGCACGAGGTTGCAGAAGGCCCGCGACCAGACGATCTCCTCGAGGACCGGCGTCTCGACGCCCTCGAGTGCGACCGTATCGATCTCGAACTCCGGCTCGCCGTAGCGGCGGGTCGCGTCGATGAACATCTCGAAAGCCGCCGACAGCGCGCGCGATCCGTAGGTCTGGGCCATCGGATTGAGCGGGTAGCTCATCACCTCTCGGCCGATCCGCGCCGCAGTACGCATCGGCGTGATCGCGGCATGGGTCATTTCGTAGGCGTGATAAAGCATTCCGTCCCTCGGCGTTTCATCTCGGGTTTGCGAGCGCAGCGTCTTTTTTGCCGTGCATCAACTTATCCGCACCCGTTTCGATCCGCAAACGTAACGATCCGGTAAACGCGCGGGGGGGTCGCGGACGGAAGGCCTTTGACAATGCCCCGGTGCCGTGGCATCGCACCTCTCATCCCGCTAGAGCGATGACGAGGAAAACCGATGCCCAAGGACGAATGGGGCGTGAAGCGGGTCTGCCCGACCTGTTCCAGCCGCTTCTACGATCTGCGCCACGACCCGATGACCTGCCCGGCCTGTAGCGCGACCTTCACCCTCGAGAGCCTCACAGCCGTCAAGCCCAAGGCCCCGCGCCCCGAGAAGGTCAAACCCGAGCCCGCGGATGTCGAGGACCTGCCCGACGTCGAGGCCGACGACGATGCCGCCGAAGGCGACGAGGAGCTCGCCGACGAGATCCTCGAGGACGAGGAGGACAACGTCGATCTCGAGGAATTGGCCGACGTCGCCCCCGACGAGGAGGAGAGCTGAGGCGACCGCGGATTTTACGCTTGCCCTGCGAAGGGCCTCTGCGTAAAGACCGCCGCACCGGGGCCATAGCTCAGCTGGGAGAGCGCTTGCATGGCATGCAAGAGGTCAGGGGTTCGATCCCCCTTGGCTCCACCATCTGCCTTGAGTTGAATACTGCACCGGCTACAAGCCGGTTTCTTAAGGTTACGGCTAAAAGCCGGATCGGTCCGCCTTCGGCGGATTCAGGTCACGCGGGAATCTTCTTCCGGCTCCGGCGGCGTCTAGCTCTTGATGTATTCCGCCCAAGCTTCGTCGGTCACGTTGCCACTCGTGACAGCCCACTGCCGTCCAGCGCAGCGACGCTGCAGCTGTTCTTCCCCAGATCAATCCCGACAATCGCTATGGGCATCGCTCGCTCCTTTTCTCAGCATGCCACGGCGACGCTGCGCGATCCGTCGCCGAGCGCTGTGTCGCCCTCGGAACCGATCGCGATCGCATCCGAGGTCAGGCAGGTTTCAACTGGTGGCCCAAGCGTGTCGCCGCGAACTGATCAGCCGGAGTTCGTATGAGCCGCGGCCCCGGAAACGAAGACCTTGTCGCCGCGGCGCGCGCGAAATAGTCTCTGCTGACCCGCACGGCCCCCAAGCCGGCGCATCGAGGCAATGGGGTGCGGCCGCGAGGCCGGCCCCACGGGAGGGTTCGCGTGCGACGAGGTTCGGCCATCTGCACGGCTCTGATCCTGGCGTCGCTCACGCCGGCGGCGGGCCAGGAGCGCGTCGAGACCAAGGAATACGACAACGGCGGCGTCTACGAGGGCGCGTTCCTCGACGGCCGCCAGCACGGGACCGGCACCTACCGGCTGCCGAGCGGCTACGAGTACACCGGCGAGTGGGTTGAGGGGCGGATCGAGGGCGAAGGCCGCGCGACCTATCCCGACGGCTCGGTCTACGAGGGCAGCTTCGCGGACGGCCGCCCCGAGGGCGGGGGCCGCATCACCTACGCCGACGGCTCGACCTACGAGGGCACCTGGGCCGGGGGGCGGATCGAAGGGACGGGCGTCGCGGAATACGCCAACGGCATGCGCTACGAGGGCGGCTTCGCCGAAGGTGTGCCCTCGGGCGAGGGAGTGCTGACCGGGCCGGACGGCTATGTCTACGACGGCACCTGGGAGGGCGGCGAGAAGTCCGGCACCGCCGAGATCACCTATCCCGACGGCTCGACCTATGTCGGCGAGATGGCGGGCGGCCAGCATTCGGGCCGCGGCGTGCTGACGCTCGCCGACGGCACCCGCTACGAAGGGGATTGGGCCGAGGGGCGGATCGAAGGGCAAGGCGTGCTCGTCCAGCCGGACGGCGCGCGCTACGAGGGCGGGTTTCTCGCCGGCAAGCGGTCGGGCGAGGGCACGGCGACCGCCGCGAACGGCGAGGTCTATGTCGGCGGCTTCGAGAACGACCTGCGTCAGGGCGAGGGCAAGCTCACCGGGCCCGACGGTTTCGTCTACGAGGGCGCCTGGGTCGAGGACCGGATCGAGGGCGCAGGCCGCGCGACCTATGCCGACGGCTCGGTCTACGAGGGCACGTTCGCGAACGGCCGGCCCGACGGGCGCGGCGCGATCACCTATGCGGACGGGTCGAGCTACGAGGGCGACTGGTCCGAGGGCGTGATCGCGGGCCAGGGGACGGCCCGCTACGGCGACGGGTTGGTCTACGAGGGCGGCTTCGTCGACGGGCGCAACGAGGGCGAGGGGACGCTGAGCGCCGAGGACGGCTATTCCTACACCGGCGAGTGGGCAGGCGGCCTGCGCGAGGGCGAGGGTGTCGCGGTCTATGCCGACGGCACCCGCTACGAGGGCGGCTTCGCCGGCGGCGAGCGCGCGGGCGAGGGCCGCATGACCATGCCCGGCGGCTATGTCTTCGAGGGCAGCTGGCGCGACGGGTTGCTCGAAGGCCCCGGCCGCGCGGTCTATGCCAGCGGCGACGTCTACGAAGGCGAGTTCGTCGCCGGCGAACGCCAGGGCGAGGGGATGATGCGCTTCGAGGGCGGCGAGGAATACGAGGGCCGCTGGGAGGCGGGTCAGCCGGCCGAGCCGGGCACGGGTGTAGCCCTTCCCGCCCCGGCCGAGGCGCCAGCGGAGCCGACGGGGCCGACCCCCGACGGCGAGGCCCCGCCCGACGCGGGCGAGCCTTCCCAGCCGCAGGACGCCGCCCCCGCCGAGGCACCGGCTGCCGAACCCGTCGAGGCACCGGCGCAGTGACGCGCCCGTGACGCCGTCACCGCTTCGCTGCGGCCTGCGCCGCGTGGCGGCCCGCGACGGGCCGAGGCGCGGTGGCGGCCGGTCGCGCCGCGGGCTCTGACGGGGCCGCGCGGCGTGGACTTCGCCCTTGCCCCCGAGATCGAGGCGCTGCGGGTCCGCGTCGAGGCCTTCGTCGCCGAGCGCATCCTGCCGCTCGAGGCCGATCCCGCGTCCTTCGATGCGCACGAGAACATCGCCGCAGCCTCCCTCGAGGCGCTGCGCGCCGAGGTGCGCACAGCCGGCCTGTGGCTGCCGCAGCTGGCGCCCGAACACGGCGGCCTCGGCCTCTCCCATGTCGGCATGGCGGTGCTCTACGAGGCGATGAACCGCTCGATCTTCGGGCCGGTCTGCTTCAACTGCGCCGCCCCCGACGACGGCACGATGATGCTGCTCGCGAAGGTCGCCCGCCCCGACCAGCAGGAACGCTGGCTCGAGCCGCTCGCCCAGGGGCGCGTGCGCAGCGCCTTCGCGATGACCGAACCCGCCCCCGGCGCCGGCTCCGACCCGTCGATGATGCGCACCACCGCCACGCGTCATGGCGATGTCTGGCGCATCGAGGGCGCCAAGTGGTTCATCACCGGCGCGGGCGCAGCGCAGCACTTCGTGCTGATCGCGCGCACCTCCGATGACCCCCGCCGCGGCCTCACCGCCTTTCTGCACGACCGCGACGCCCCCGGCTGGGAGATCGTCCGCCGCATCCCGATCATGGGTCCCGAGGAGCACGGCGGCCATTGCGAGCTCGCCTATGCCGGCCTCGAGATCCCCGACGCCGACCGGCTGATGGAGGTGGGCGACGGGCTGAAGGTCACGCAGATCCGCCTCGGCCCGGCGCGGCTCACGCATTGCATGCGCTGGCTCGGCCTCGCGCGGCGCTGCCTCGAGATCGCGCAAGCCTATGTCGCCCATCGCCGCGGCTTCGGGATGCGCCTCGCCGACCGCGAGAGCGTCCAGGACAAGCTGGGGACGGCGGCGCTCGCGATCCAGCAGGGGCGGCTCCTGACGCTCCACGCCGCCTGGAGGCTCGACCGGGGGGAGCGGGCGCGCGCGCAGATCTCGATGGCCAAGGTCGTCGTCTCCGAGGCGCTGCATCTGGCGGCCGACACCAGCCTCCAGCTCTGCGGCGCGCGCGGCTATTCGCGCGACACGGTGCTCGAGTGGATCTACCGCTACGCCCGCCAGGCGCGGCTGGTCGACGGCGCCTCCGAGGTCCACCGGATGGTGCTCGCCCGCGCGCTGGCCGACGAGGGTGCGGACTTCTGGCGCTGGGGCGCGTGATGCGCGGGCGGCTCGCGCGCTGGCTCGCGGCCGAGTGGCGTGCTGCGGTCGAGATCGCCGCACTCGAGCCGCTCGGCGGCGGCGCCATCCAGGAGAACTGGCGCCTCGACGTCCGCGTCGAAGGCTCCACCCGCGCCCTCGTCCTGCGCCTCGACGCGCCCGCGACCCTGCCGATCAGCCACGACCGCGCCGCCGAATATCGCCTGCTCGGCGCCGCACGTGCCGCCGGCGTCACCGTGCCCGAGCCGGTGGCACTCTGCACCGACGCGAGCGTGCTTGGCCGCCCGTTCCTCGTGATGACGCGCCTGCCCGGCAGCGCCGACCCCCGCGCGCTGACCGCGACCGCCCCGCATCCCGGCCTCGCGCGGGCCTGCGGCCACGAGCTCGCGCGCCTGCACCGCATCGTGCCGCCCGCGCTCGGCTTCCTCGGACCGCTCCCCGCCGATCCGGCGCAGGCGCGGCTCGCGCTGCTGCGCGACCTGCTCGACGGGCTCGACGAAGGCCATCCCGCGCTGGAGTGGGGGCTCCTGTGGCTCGCTTCCCACGCGCCCCCGCCTGTGGCGCCGGTCCTCTGCCACGCGGATTTCCGCACCGGCAACCTGCTGGTCGAGGCCGGCCGGCTGACCGCGGTGCTCGACTGGGAGTTCGCCGCCTGGTCCGATCCGGCCGAGGATCTCGGCTGGATCACCGCCCCCTGCTGGCGCTTCCGCCGCCCCGACCTCGCGGCCGGCGGGCTCGGCACGCTCGACGATCTGCTCGCCGGCTACGCGGCCGAGGGCGGACGGCCGCCGGAGACCGCGCGTCTGCGCTGGTGGCAGACGATGGCGACCGCGCGCTGGGCGGTGATCGCGCTCTGGCAGGCAGGGCGGCACCTGAGCCAGCCGAGCCTCGAGCTCGCGCTCACCGGCCATCTGGTGCCGGAGCTGGAGCTGGAGCTGCTGAACCTGACCGCGGAGCCCTGAGCGATGCGCACCGACCCCGACACAAGCGACCTCGTCGCCACCGTCCGCGCCACGCTCAAGGCCGAGGTCCTGCCGCATCTGCCGCCCGAACGCCGTTACGCCGCACTGATGGCACTCAATGCGCTCGCCATCGCCGAGCGCCAGCTCGCAGACGGCGCCGAACGCCGCGCCGCGGCGCTGGCGGCCCTCGCGCTCTTCGCGCCGGGCGACACGCTCGATGCCGCCGCGAATGCGCTCGCCCGCGGCCTGCGTTCCGGCGCCGTGGCGCCGGACGCGGGTCTGCACGCAGCCCTCACCGCCGCAACGCGGCAGGCGGTGCTGGAGAGCAACCCCCGCGCCCGCAGCCTCGGCGAGCCCGCTCAGGAGAACGGCTCCTCCGGATAGCGCACCGCGACGAGCGCCAGCCCGTGCGGCGGCGCGACCGGGCCGCAGCGCGCGCGGTCCCGCGCCGCCAGCGCCACTTCCACCCGCTCCGGCGCCCAGGCACCCGCGCCGACCCGCTCCAGCGTGCCGACGATACTGCGGACCTGGTTGTGCAGGAACGACCGCGCCCGGAGCGTGAGCGTGATCGCCCGTCCATGAGGCGCCTCCGCCGCCTCGATCGCGATCGCGTCGAGCGTCTTGACCGGGCTCGCGGCCTGGCAGCCGGCGGCGCGGAAGGTGGTGAAGTCGTGGCGTCCGACCAGATGCGCGGCCGCCGCGCGCATCGCCTCGAGATCGAGCGGCCCGCTCACCCGCCAGGCCCAGCCGCGGTCCGCCACCAGCGGCGCCCGGCGCTCGGTGACGCGAAAGACATACTCCCGCTCCACCGCCGAGAACCGCGCATGGAAATCCTCCGCCACAAGCGCCGCGGCCACCACCGCCACCGGTGCGGGCCGCAGATGCGCGTTGAGTGCGGCGGCCAGCCGGAACGGGTCCCAGTCGCGCACCAGATCGGCATGGGCGACCTGTCCCAGCGCATGCACCCCCGCATCGGTGCGCCCCGCGCCGGTGACGGTCGCGGGCGGCTGGAGCCGGGCCACGGCCGCCTCCAGCGCCCCCTGCACGCTCGGCAGGTCCGCCTGCCGCTGCCAGCCGGCGAAGGGGCTGCCATCGTATTCGAGCTTCAGGGCAAAGCGCGGCATCGGCTGGCCCTACCCGCCTCCGCGCCGCTTGCCAAGCCGCCGCCTGCGCCGCCGGCCGGGCGCTCCGCCCCGGCGCCGCTCAGAGCCGGAGCGCGACCTCCCCGCGCCCCAGCGCCGCGAGAACGGCCGCGCGGCCGCTTCCGTCCACGTCGAGGAAGACCTCGTCGAGCTGCGGCGGCGGCACCTGCGTCCCCGACAGCATCGCATGGATCTGGCCGCGGTGGTGGATCTGGTGTTGGAAGAGATGGAGGAGCACGCGGCCCGCCCGCTCCGGGCTCGGTCCCGCGGCCCG
>JBBQRM010000033.1:0-12998 GCA_038214855.1 Rhodobacterales bacterium
GTCTTTTCCTTCCGGCGGCCTCGTGCCGGACCGGATGCGCGGGCGAGCTTATCCGGCATCCTCGCCGGTGTCCGCCCCTTTCCGACGCGCGGGGCCACCAAACATCCTTAACGGCGTGCGGTCCGGATGTTGCGGCTGGCGACCGCGTCGCCGCTGCGGAAGAGGCGTTAGTCGCCCTGGGGGTCTGGCGCAAGCGTCCGTGGCCGCTCGCGCCCGGTGTCGCGAGGCGCTATGCTTGCACGGGTCGTGCGTCCCGGCCCGGCGCAGCCGAGAGAAGCCCATGTCCGACCCGATCCACCGCAGCTCCGCCGGCGTCTTCGTCATCGCCGCGACCCCCTTCACCGACGACGGCGCGCTCGATCTCGCGAGCACCGACCGGATGGTCGACTTCTACCTCGAGCGCGGCGTCACGGGCATGACCATCCTGGGGATCATGGGCGAGGCGCCGAAGCTCGCGCCCGCCGAGGCGGTGGACTTCACGCGGCGTGTGCTCGCGCGGCTCGACGGGCGCCTGCCGGTGATCGTCGGCGTCTCGGCGGCGGGGCTCAACGCGCTGAGTGCGCTCGCGCTAGAGGCGATGGAAGCGGGCGCCGCGGGGGTGATGGTGGCGCCGACGCAGGGGCTGGGGCCGGAGGACCGGGTGCGTGGCTATCTGGCGCAGGTCTGCGCGGCGCTGGGGCCCCAGGTGCCGGTGTGCTTTCAGGACTATCCGCAGACGACCGGGGTGCGGGTCTCGGTCGAGACGATCCTGGCGCTCGCGCGCGACCATCCGCAGATCGTCATGCTGAAGCACGAGGACTGGCCGGGCCTCGACAAGCTCGCCCGCGTGCGCGCGGGCAGCGGCACCGACGATGTGCCGCGGCTGTCGATCCTGACCGGCAACGGCGGGCTGTTCCTGCCGCAGGAGATGGCTCGCGGCGCCGACGGGGCGATGACCGGCTTCGCGTACCCCGAGATGATGGTGCAGGTGGTCGAGCGCGCGCGTGCCGGCGACCACGACCGGGCCGAGGACGTCTTCGACGCCTATCTGCCGCTGGTGCGCTACGAGCAGCAGCCGGGGCTGGGCCTCGCGATCCGCAAGGAGGTGCTGCGCCGCCGCGGGGCCATCGCTTCGGCACGGCTGCGCGCGCCGGGGCCGTCGCTGAGCCGGGCCGACGCCGAGGAACTCACCCGGCTGGTCGCGCGGCTCGAGGCGCGGCTGGAGGAGCTGGGATGAAGCGAACGGGCGCGCAACGGGTTAACGAGTCCTGAAGACGCGGCGAATTGTCCAATGATTTCAAAAAAGGGACTCGTGTCGCACGGTGCGACACCGTGCAACACGCTCAGTCGTCACCCCCGCCCGCGTCGCGGCCCAGCTCGGCGGGGTCGAACTCGTAATGCGCCCCGCAGAACTGACAGTCCGCCGTCACCCGCCCCTCGGGGGTGGTCAGCTGGGCGATTTCCTCCGCCGAATAGGCCGAGAGCGTCATCACCACCTTCTCCGGCGCGCAGGTGCAGCCGAAGCGCACCGGCTGGGCGGCATAGACCCGCGGCGTCTCCTCGTGAAAGAGCCGCAGCAGCACCTGGTCGGAGCCCACGTGCGGGCCGATCAGTTCGGTCGCCTCGACCGAGCCGAGCAGCGTCGTCGCGCGGCGCCAGTTCTCGGCCTCGGCGCCTTCGAGGATGTCCTCGGCCGCGAGCAGCCCGTCCGGGCCGGTCGCGGCCTCGCGCGCGAAGGGCGAGGCCTTAGGCATGTGCTGGAGCATCACCCCGCCGCCGCGCCAGCGCCCCTCGGTGCCGGGCCCGAGCGCCTCGCCCATCGCGAGCGCAAAGCGGGTCGGCAACTGCTCGGACTGGGCGAAATAGGTCTCGGCGCAATCTGCGAGCGAGCCGCCGGCGACCGGCGTGATCCCCTGGTAGGGCGCGTTGCCCGGCCCCTGGTCGATCAGGATCGCGAAGAGCCCCTCCCCGATCAGCTCGAAGGCCGGCGTCTCCGGCGCGAGCCCCTCGGCGTCGTAGCCGGCATAGGCGCGCATCCGTGCCGGCTCGCCTTCGCGCTGGGGGGCGAAATAGTCGGTCGCGATCAGCCGGATCGCGCCCTTGCCGCGGACCTGGAGGCTAAGCTTCCAGCGCAGCTTGACCGTCTGGCCGATCAGCGCGGTGATCATCACCGCCTCGGCCACGAGAGCCGCCACCGGCAGCGGATATTCGTGCTGGCCAAGGATGGTCGCGAGCACGGAGTCGAGCCGCGCGACGCGGCCACGGATGTCGGGCCGGTCGAGCTGGAAGGGCAGGATCGTGTCGTCCCAGGCGATCTGGCCGGCAAGGCTCATGGTCTCATCCCGTTGGCTGCGGAGCCTGAGATAAGCCTTGGGAGAGGTGAACGCAAATCGGTGCGGGAGCGGTTCTCACGCCGTCCTCCATCGCCTAGGATGCCGGGATGCGACGCTTCGGCGAGACCGTGATCCCTCAGCGTACCTACCGCGACCGTCCGGGCGCCTATGGCATCATCCGCGACGGGACGGACCTCCTGGTGACCGAGCAACTCGACGAGGACGAGTTCCAGCTGCCCGGCGGCGGCATCGATCCGGGCGAGGGCGCGGTTCGGGCGCTGCACCGCGAATGCCTCGAGGAGACCGGCTGGACCATCGCGGTCGAGCGCAGGCTGGGCGCGTTCCAGCGCTATTGCTTCATGCCGGACTACGATCTGTGGGCGCGCAAGGTCTGCCACATCTATCTCTGCCGCCCGGTGCTGCGCCGCGGTCCGCCCACGGATGCCGCGCACCGGGCGCTGTGGATGCCGGTCGGCGTCGCGCGGCGGCTGCTCGCGGTCGAAGGCGACCGGCGCTTCGTCGCGGCGCTGGGGGGTTGAGATGCGCACTTGTGTCATCGCGGTGCTGGCGGCGCTGGCGCTCGGGAGCTGCGCGAGCCTGTCGGAGGATGCCTGCCGGCGCGGAAACTGGACGGGCATCGGCCTCGCCGACGGCGCGGCGGGACGGCTGGAGAGCTACGTCGGGCGCCATGCCGAAGCCTGCGCCGAGGTTGGCGTGACCCCGGATGTGACGGCCTGGCGCGCGGGCCGGCAGCAGGGGCTCGCGCTCTACTGCACGTCCGAGAACGCCTACGACCTCGGGCGGCGCGGCGCGGGGCTGGCGCCGGTCTGTGGCGGCGACGTGAGCGCGCTGGCGGCGGCGAACCGGCAGGGGCGGGTTCAGTACCAGATCGAGCGGGAGATCGACCGGCTCGAGGGCGAGAACCGCGACCTCGCCTGGCGGATCGAGGCGCTGCGGGACGGCAAGACGACGCCCGAGGAGCGCCGTCTGATCCGCGCCTGGCGCGCCGACATGCGGTGGAACGCGCTGCGCGCCCAGAGCCTCGCGCTCGAGCGGCTGACCTACGGCTGGCCGCGCTGAGCCCGGACGAGCGCCTGTTCCAGCGCCTGGAGGAAGCGCGAGCGGTCGGTGCGGCCGAACGGCCTGCCGCCGCCGGGACGCAGCGGGTCGGCGGCGCGCAGGTCGGCGGCGAGGTCGCGCATCGCGAGCCGCGCGCCGACGTTGGCCGGGGTGAACGCGGTGCCGTCATGCGCCAGCACCTGCGCCCCCCGCTCGACACAGCGCGCGGCGAGCGGCACGTCGCCGGTGACGCAGACGTCGCCCGGCCCGATCCGCTCGGCGATCCACTTGTCGGCGGCGTCCGCGCCTTCGGCGACCACCTCGATGCGCACCAGCGGATGCGGGCTGGGCCGGATGCCGCCGTTCGCGACCATCGTGACGGCATGCCCGTGCCGCTCGGCCACGCGCACCACCTCGGCGCGCACCGGGCAGGCGTCGGCATCGACGTAGATCATCCGGCGTTCAGGCGAAGAGCGCCTCGGCGTGGAAGGCGACATGGTCCTCCATGAAGCTCGAGACGAAGAAGTAGCTGTGGTCGTAGCCGGGCTGCATCCGGAAGTGCGCGGGCTGCCGCCGCTCGGCGATGGCGGCCAGCAACGCGCCGGGGGCGAGGTTGTCCATGTTCGCATCCGCCGACCCCTGGTCGATCAGGAGCGTACCCTTCCAGCCGCGCTCGCGGATCAGGCGGCTCGCGTCGTGGCCCTTCCAACGGCTTTCGTCGGCACCGAGATAGGCGCCGAGCTGCTTGCGGCCCCAGTCGGTGGCGGTGGGATTGCCGATGGGCGCGAAGGCCGAGACCGAACGGAAGCGCTCGGGGTTGCGCAAGGCGACGGTCAGCGCGCCGTGGCCGCCCATCGAATGACCGGTGATCGCCTGCGCGCCCTCTTCCAGCTCGAAGTTGCGGAAGACGAGCTGCGGCAGCTCGTCGGTGACGTAGCTCCACATCGCGAAATGCGGCGCCCAGGGCGGCTCGGTCGCATCGACGTAGAACCCCGCGCCCTGGCCGAGGTCGAAGGCGTCGTCGTCGGCCACGCCCTCGCCGCGGGGCGAGGTGTCGGGGAACACCAGCGCGATCCCCTCGCGCGCGGCATGGGCCTGGGCGCCGGCCTTGACCATCGCGTTCTCGTGGGTGCAGGTGAGCCCCGAGAGATACCACAGCACCGGCACCGGGCCGGCCTTGGCCTGCGGCGGCAGGTAGAGGCCGAAGGTCATGTCGCAGGAGCAGACCTCGCTCGCATGCCTGTAGACCCCCTGCACCCCGCCGAAGCTGGTGGTCTCCGATACCGTCTCCATGTCGCCTCTCCCTCGCCTGCGTGAGGCCCCCCTCTAGCACCGCCCCGCCGGCGGGGTCACGGGCGCAATAGGTCGGATTGCGGGGGGCCTCGGCCCGCGGGAGGTTGGGCTTTCGGCCCGGGCGGAGCGGCTCGGCGCTGCCTGCTCAAGGTTGAGCAAGACGACAAGACTTTGTAAATGAAACTCTTTTTGCCTGTCGTTTACCACATGGAAAGGTCGGTTAACGGGGAGATGGGTCAGGCGAGGTCCATCCCGATCCCCCGCATGATCCAGTCCGTCTCGAGCAGGATCTTCACGATCCTCGCGGAGTGGCGAACGTCGTCGAAGGTGAGCGCGCGGCATTTGCGGTCCTTCAGCCATTTCTGCGCGGGCAGGTAGCCGCCGATGGGGAAGGTCCAAGCGGCGCCCGGCACATCCTCCGCTCGTGGTAAATTCACCGGGCTGTGAAGATCCCAAAGAACGCGTGCCAGAGCACTCGGCTTGACACGACAATGCAATTGCATTACCTCTCAGGTGTTCGAAAAGGCCCTCTCTCTCAGGAGTCTGCTATGACCGCGCTTGCTCAGGATCTCTCGAAGCTCACCGATCGCTACCAGACGACGGTGCCGAGCGGCGTGCGCAAGCAACTGAAGCTCGGCAAGGGCGATCAAATTTGCTACTGCACCGATCCGAACGGCCGGGTCTACATCGAGCGCGTGCATGCCGAGGAGGGCGATCCCGCGGTCGGCGCGTTCCTCGATTTCGTCGAAGCCGACATCAAGGCGCATCCCGAACGCCTCCGTGCGTTCGATGGTGCCTTGCACGACCGTCTCAAGGCGCTCGTCGGCGACATTTACGTCGATCTCGATGAGCCGCTGTCGCCCGATGACGAATGACTGGCGCTTCCGCGCCCGCTGAAGCGCCGCTCGTCGTCAACGGCTGGTCGATCTATGCGCATCCGGTCTTTCTCGATCAGCTCGAAGGGCTGATCGAGGAGGTTGAAGTGCGGCAGGCGCGCGACCCCAAGGCTTGGCGCAAGAAAAACTGCACGAAGCGGCTAACGGCTATTTTCAAGCTGGTAAGCGAGAACATTCCGGCCGATCCGGGTGCCCCGGCATTCCGGCAAGGCGATACCCTCGGCGATCACCGGAAGCACTGGTTCCGAGCGAAGTTCTTTCAACAGTATCGGCTATTCCATCGCTTCAATAGCGAAGCCAAGATCATCGTTCTCGCCTGGGTGAACGACGAGCAGACATTGCGAGCCTATGGCAGCAAAACCGACGCCTATGCGACCTTCGAAGGGATGCTGGGCGGCGGCAATCCACCCGACAACTTCGACGCGCTGATGAAAGAGGCCGTCGCAGCGGCGGAGCGGTTCGAGGAAGGCCTCAAGGCGGCGCCGAGCCGCTAGGATCGAGAGCAGGTCGGGCGCCTCAAGCCTTCGGCTTGTTGCGGGTGACCTTGGTGGCGGGCTTGCGGGGGGCGCGGCGCTTCTCGGCGGGACGCGGCTCGGGGATCAGGCGCAGGCGGGCGGGCGCGGCCTTGCGGTCGATCTCGAAGATGCCGGTCTGGGCCACGAGATCGCCGAGCTTGGCGCTGCCGTAGCTGCGGGTGTCGAACTGGGGCGCGAGCTTCTGGACCTGGTTGCCGAGCTGGCTCAGCGTGATCCAGCCCTCGTCCTCGACCCGCGCCTCGAAGGCGTTGCGCAGGAGCGGAATGGCCCCCGCGGCGGGCTCGGGGCCGGCATCGCGGGCGGCCGGGTCCTCGGGGTCGGACGCGTCTGAGGTGAGGTTCTCGATGAAGAAGAACCGCTTGCAGGCCTGGGTGAAGGACAGCGGCGTCTTGCGCTGGCCGAAGCCGTAGACATCGAGCCCCTGCTCGCGGATGCGCGCGGCGAGGCGCGCGAAGTCGCTGTCCGAGGAGACGAGGCAGAAGCCCTCGAAGCGGCCCGAGTGCAGGAGGTCCATCGCGTCGATGACGAGGGATATGTCGGCGGAGTTCTTGCCCTGGGTGTAGGCGAACTGCTGCTGCGGGACGATCGCATAGGCCGCGAGCACGTCGGCCCAGCCGCGGCTGCGGTTCTGCGAGAAGTCGCCGTAGATGCGCCGCACGCTCGCCTCGCCGAGCTTGGCCACCTCGAGGAACAGCCCCTCCGCCACCTTGGGCGAGGTGTTGTCGGCGTCGATCAGCACCGCGAGCCGCGGGCTGCGCGCGGCCAGACCGGGATCGCCGCGGCTCACCGGCGCCGCCTCAATAGGTCACCACCGCGCGGATGCTCTCGCCCTTGTGCATCAGGTCGAACCCCCGGTTGATGTCGGACAGCGGCAGCAGATGCGTGATCATCGGATCGATCTCGATCTTGCCGTCCATGTACCAATCGACGATCCGCGGCACGTCGGTCCGCCCCCGCGCGCCGCCGAAGGCGGTGCCGCGCCACGAGCGTCCCGTCACGAGCTGGAACGGCCGGGTGGATATTTCGGCGCCGGCGGGCGCGACGCCGATGATGATGCTCTCGCCCCAGCCCTTGTGCGCGGCCTCGAGCGCCGTGCGCATCACCTTGACGTTGCCGGTCGCGTCGAACGTGTAGTCCGCACCCCCCTTGGTGAGGTTGACGAGATAGGGGACGAGGTCGCTCTCGACCTCGGACGGGTTGACGAAGTCGGTCATGCCGAAGCGCTCGGCCATCGCCCGCTTGTCCTCGTTGGGATCGACGCCGACAATCTGGTCGGCCCCGGCCAGACGCAGCCCCTGGACGACGTTGAGGCCGATGCCGCCGAGGCCGAAGACGATGGCGCGGCTGCCGATCTCGACCTTGGCGGTGTTGATCACAGCACCTATGCCGGTGGTCACGCCGCAGCCGATGTAGCAGATCTTGTCGAAGGGCGCGTCCGCACGGACCTTCGCAAGTGCTATCTCGGGCAGGACGGTGAAGTTCGAGAAGGTCGAGCAGCCCATGTAATGGTGGATCGGATCGCCGTCGAGCGTGGCGAAGCGCGAGGTGCCGTCCGGCATCACCCCCTGCCCCTGCGTCGTGCGGATCGCCTGGCAGAGGTTGGTTTTGGGGTGCAGGCAATACTCGCACTGGCGGCATTCCGGGGTGTAGAGCGGGATCACGTGGTCGCCGCGCACGAGGCTCGTCACGCCCTCGCCCACCTCGACGACGACGCCTGCGCCCTCGTGGCCGAGGATGGCGGGGAACAGCCCCTCGGGATCCTCGCCCGAGCGCGTGAACTCGTCGGTGTGGCAGATGCCGGTCGCCTTGATCTCGACCAAGACCTCGCCGGCCCTGGGGCCGCCCAGCTCGACCTCGGTCACCTCGAGCGGCTGGCCCGCCTGGAAGGCTACTGCGGCGCGGGTTCTCATCGGTTCGCTCCCCTTCTGCGATGGTTGGCCGCACCCTGACCGATCGCACCGAGGAGGGCAACCGGCCCGAACGTCGGAGGCTCAGGTCTCGCCCGGGACCGGACCGCGGGCGGCCTTGAGCGCACCGCGCTGGGTCTTGGCGTCGAGCCTCCGGCGCACGGAGCCCTTGGTCGGGCGAGTGGCGATGCGGCGCTTGGGGCGCTCGAGCGACGCGAGGATCAGCGCGCGGAGCTTGTCGCGGGCCTCGGCGCGGTTGAGCGCCTGGGTGCGGTGGCGCTCGGAAGTCACGATCAGCGAGCCCTCCGTCGTCCAGCGCCGCCCGGCGAGGCGGCGGAGCCGCGCCTTGGTGCCGGCGTCGAGATGCGGCGAGCGCGCCGCCTCGAAGCGCAGCTCGACCGCGGTCGCGACCTTGTTCACATTCTGCCCGCCCGGGCCGGAGGCCCGCCCGAAGCTCTCAGTGAGCTCCCAGTCGGCGAGGGCGACGGTGTCGTTGATGCGCAGCATGGCGGCCCCGGAAAACGAGAGAGGGGCCGCAGCGGACTGCGACCCCTCGGGTCATGAGCTTGGAGGCTGGCCGTTCGGGCCGAACCCGGCGTGGTGTCCCGTCCTTCGGGGGTTGCCCCTCAGGCGATCCCCCCGAGCGTCACTCCGGCCAACAGCTCCAAAATCCCATCAGACATTGGATCACCTCCTTTCGTTTGTTTCGAACGCCCCGGATCGTGCCAGCAATCGCGTGAAACGCAAGCGCTAAATGCGCTCCGGCCGCATCCGCCGCAGCGCGAGGCGGAACGGCACCAGCGCGATCAGCGCGAGCGCGAGCTTCACCGCGAAATCGGCGAGCCCGAGGCTCATCCACAGCGGCGCCACCGGCCCCGCGCCCAGCAGCGGCATCGCTGCGTTCGCCCAGCCGACGTCGGTGCCCGGTGCGAGGAATGCGAGGCTCGCGGAGAAGGCGATGGCGAAGAACAACCCCGTGTCGAGCGCGCTGCCGACCAGGCTCGACACGAGCGGCGCGCGCCACCAGACGCCCGCACGGAACCGGTCGAAGACCGCGACATCGACGAGCTGCGCCGTCAGGAACGCGACCCCCGAGCCGAGTGCCACCCGCGGGCTGACCAGCGGCCCGAACTCGCCCGCGATCTGCGTGCCGATGCCGCTGCACGCGAGCCCGACGGCGAAGCCCGCGAAGACCACCCGGCGCGCCGCCCGCGGCCCATACAGCCGATTCATCAGGTCGGTGACCAGGAAGGCGAACGGATAGGTGAAGGCGCCCCAGGTGAGCCAGTCGCCCACCAGGAACTGCACGAGGATATTGGAGGCCACGACGATGGCTGCCATGGCGAGGATGCCGAAAACGAGCGCGCGAGACATGGCCGGGCTCATAGCGCGGGGGGCGGGCGGCGGCAACGCCCTGCGCGCGTCAGCCGGTCAGCCGCTCGCGGTAGGAGGGGCCGCCTGCCCGCCACTGCGCCTGCGGCTGGCGCGCGGCGATCGCCTCGGACAGCTCGATCTCGTCGAAGCCGACGCGGCGGGCGGCGCGGTACTGGTCGGCGACGAGCGGCCCTGCCGCGCGCAGCCGGCCGGTGAAGCCCAGCGCCCTCAGCCTGCGCGCCAGCGAGAAACCGCGGCCGTCGCCGGTCGCAGGAAAGGCCACGCGGATCATCGCCAGCCGCTCGAACCAGGGCACGAGCTCGGCCGGATCGCTGTCCGCGGGGAAATCCACCGCGCTCAGCACCTCGCCGCTCCGCAGCGTCTCGAGGGGGGCCACCCTGCCCTCCCATGCGTCGGGGCCGAAGCCCGCATCGGTCACGATCACCGCCATCTGCCGCTCCTCCTCAGCCCGCCCGCGCGACGCGTCCGTCCGCACCGATATGGATGCCGCATTCGACCTTCTGTGTCCCGCGCCAGCGGCCCGCACGCGCGTCCTCGCCCGGCGCCACCCGAGAGGTGCAGGGCGCGCAGCCGATCGAGGCATAGCCGCGCGCAACCAGCGGGTGCCGCGGCAGGGCGTGCGCGTCCATATAGGCGGCAAGATCGGCCGCGCCCCAGGCGGCGAGGGGGTTCACCTTCAGACGCCCGGCCTCGATCTCGTAGACGGTAAGCTTCGCCCGCGTCGCGGCCTGGAAGCGCTTGCGCCCCGAGATCACCGCCGGCCAGCGCTCCAGCTCCGCCGAAAGCGGTGCGACCTTGCGCAGGTCGCAGCAGGCGTCGGGGTCGCGCCGATGCAGGGTTCCGTCCGGATCGCCCGCGGCAAGCGCGGCTGGCGCCGCCCCGATGTGGCGCACGTCGCGCAGCCCCAGCCGTGCCGACAGCGCGCGCTGATAGGCGAGCGTCTCGGGGAACAGCATCAGCGTATCGACCAGCAGCACCGGCAGGTCGCGGTCGAGCCCGGCCACCATGTGCAGCAGCACCGCCGCGTCCGCCCCGAAGGAGGAGACCAGCGCCGCCTCGCCCGGATAGGCCTCCAGCACCGACGCGAGCACCGCCTCCGCCGGGGCGTCGGGTTCGGTCAGCGCGAACCGTTCGGCGCGGCCGAGGCTCGCGTCGGCGAGGCAGCACTCATGCCGCATCGGACCGCGCCTCCGCCGGATAGAGTGCGGCCTTGAACGGCGCCGGCCCGAGCCTGCGGTAGGCGGCGAGGAAGCTCTCGCCCGGCTCGAGCCTGACGTCGAGATAGGCCTCGATCAGCCGCTCGATGGCGGGCACCAGCGCCTCGGCCGAGAAGCCGGGCCCGGCACGCTCGCCAATGGCCGCCGTCTCGGTGCCGTCGCCGCCGAGCGTCACCTGGTAGTTCTCCACCCCCGCCCGGTCGAGCCCGAGGATGCCGATATGGCCGACGTGGTGATGCCCGCAGGCGTTGATGCAGCCCGATATCTTGATCTTGAGCGGCCCGATGTCGCGCTGGCGGTCGAGATCGGCGAAGGTTTCGGCGATCTCCTGAGCGATGGGGATCGAGCGCGCGGTCGCGAGTGCGCAATAATCCATCCCCGGGCAGGCGATGATGTCGGAGATGAGCCCGACGTTCGGCGTCGCCAGACCCGCCTCGCGCAGCCGCGCATAGACGGCAGGCAGATGCCGCCGCGGCACGTGCGGCAGCACGATGTTCTGCTCATGGCTCACGCGCAGCTCGTCGTGGGCGTAGGTCTCCGCGAGATCGGCGAGCACCCGCATCTGTTCGGCTGTCGCATCACCCGGCGTGCCGCCGATGGGCTTCAGCGACACGGTCGCAATGGCGTAATGCGGCACGCGGTGCGCCGTGACGTTGGTGTCGATCCAGGCGCGCAGCCCGGCGGAGACGAAGGGCGGCGCGTCCACCGCGGGCTCGAACCCGGGCGGCGCGAAGGCCGCCTCGATGCCGGCCACGATCTCCGGGTCCACCGGCTTGAGCAGCATCGCGTTCGCCGCGAAGGCCGCCTCGATCCGCGCGCGCACCGTCTCGAGGCTCTCCTCGTGGACCAGGATCTTCAGCCGCGCCTTGTACTTGTTGTCGCGCCTTCCCCCGAGATTGTAGACCTGCAGGATCGCCTCGAGATAGCGCAGCAGCTCCGCCTTCGGCAGGAACTCCCGAACCACGCGGCCGATCATCGGCGTGCGCCCGAGCCCGCCGCCGATCGAGACCTCGTAGCCGGGCGCGCCCTCCGCGTCGCGCACCATCCTCAGGCCGATGTCGTGGGACTTCGTCACCGCGCGGTCGTTCGGCGAGCCGGTGACCGCGACCTTGAACTTGCGCGGCAGCCAGGTGAACTCGGGGTGGTCGGTCGACCACTGCCGGATCAGCTCGGCGGTCGGGCGCGGGTCCTCGATCTCGTCGGCGGCCGCACCTGCAAAATGGTCGGCGGTGACGTTGCGGATGCAGTTGCCCGACGTCTGGATCGCATGCATCTCGACCTCGGCCAGAGCCTCCAGCATGTCCGGCACGTCGCGCAGCTTCGGCCAGTTGAACTGCACGTTCTGGCGCGTGGTGAAATGCCCGTAGCCCTTGTCCCAGCGCTCGGAGATGTCGGCGAGCCTTCGCATCTGGCGGCCGTTCAGCGTGCCGTAGGGCACCGCCACGCGCAGCATGTAGGCGTGGAGCTGGAGGTAGAGCCCGTTCATCAGCCGCAGCGGCTTGAACTCGTCCTCGGTGAGCGAGCCGGCGACCCGCCGCTCCACCTGGCCGCGGAACTCGGCCACGCGGGCGGCGACGAAGTCGCGATCGAACTCGGTATAGCTATACATCGGTCCGCCTCTCGGCCTGCTTGCCGTGGAAGTAGTTGGAGGGCCCGCGCATCCGGAACGCCTCACGGAAATGCGCGGGACTTGCCCGGCCGTCGGCGTCGAGCACCGCCTCGATCAGATAGACCCCCACCACCTGGTTGGGGAACGCACCCGCCTGGGCGAAGAGCGCATCCGCGGCCTCGGCGGTCTGCGCGACCTGCGCCTCCGCAATGTCGCGCGACCACAGCCCCTCCTCGGTGAAGTACACGACGTCGCCCTCCAGCAGGTCGTTGGCCGTGGCGATCTGCGGCTCGAAACCACGCGCCATCACAAAGCCTCGCGCAGCGCGAGCGCCTGCGCACCCGCGCGCGGGGCGAGGCCGAGCAGGATCATCACCGGCCCCGTGGGCGCGGCATCGGCCAGCGCCTGCGGCAGGTCGAGCAGCGTCGTCGCGATCACCCGCTGATCGGGGCGGCTCGCGTTCTCGACCGCCGTCACCTCGGTGTCGGCCCGTGCGCCGTGCATCATGAGCCGCCCGCGCAGGAAGCTCGCGGCCTTCACGCCCATGTAGACGGCGGCCGCCGCACCGGGACTGGCGAGCTCGCGCCAGTCCTGCTCGGCGAAGCCCTCTGCGTCGTGCCCGGTCAGGATGCGCAGGCTGGAGTTGCGCCCGCGCCGCGTGAGCGACCGTCCGATCGCCGCTGCCCCGGCGCTCGCCGAGGTCACGCCCGGCACGACGCCGTAGCCGATGTCGCAGGCCTCCAGCGCCTCGATCTCCTCGTCGAGCCGGCCGAA
>JBBQRM010000034.1:0-12889 GCA_038214855.1 Rhodobacterales bacterium
AGCGGCCGGGCTCGAGCCCGCCGTCGGCGCCGATCCGCCCCGTCGCCTGACCGTCGAAGCCGAAGTCGGTGAGCACGCCCAGCAGCCCCGTCGCCTCGATGCGGGTCGCGGCGGCGTAGCCTTCGCCCTCGCGCTCGCTCGCGAGCGTGAGCCGGCCGGCGGGGATGCCGGCGATCGACAGGCTGAACACCGCCTGGCGCGCCTGGGCATCGGCGACGGCGGCGGGGACGAGGAGGAGCGCGATCAGGACCGCGCGGCATGCGTGCATCGTCATCGGCGCGAAAGCCTCCCTTCGAGGATCTGGGGGCAGAAGCTGCGGGACAGGACGCGCAGCCTATGCCAAACAGGACCGCGGAGGGAAAGCGGGAACTGGAGCCTCACAGGTGACGCTTGCGTGAAACCGCCGACCCCGCCGAGGACCTCGCCGCGCGGCTCGCCAGGGGCGAGCGCAGGGCGCTGGCCCGGGCGATCACGCTGATCGAGTCGAGCCGGGGGGAGGATCGGGCACGGGCTGCTGCGCTGCTGGCGGCGCTGCCGGAGCGGGCGGAGCCGGCGCTGCGCCTGGGGCTCACCGGCACGCCGGGGGTCGGCAAGTCGAGCCTTATCGAGCGGCTGGGCCTGACGCTGGTCGAGGGGGGCCGGCGGCTGGCGGTGCTCGCGGTCGATCCCTCGTCGCGGCTGACCGGCGGCTCGATCCTAGGCGACAAGACGAGGATGGAGCGGCTGGCGCGGGCGCCGCGCGCCTTCATCCGCCCCACCCCCAGCCGGGCTGTGCTCGGCGGCGTCGCCCGGCGCACCCGCGAGACCATCGCGCTGGTCGAGGCCTGGGGCGCCGAGGTGGTGCTGGTCGAGACGGTTGGGGTCGGCCAGTCCGAGGCGATGGTCGCCGAGATGACCGACGTCTTCGTGCTGATGCTGGCGCCGGGCGGCGGCGACGAGCTGCAGGGGGTCAAGCGCGGCATCATCGAGGCGGCGGACCTGGTGCTGGTCAACAAGGCCGACGGGGCGCTGGCGGGCGCGGCGCGGCGGACCTGCGCGGATTATGCGGCAGCACTGCGGCTGCTGAGGCCGCGGGCGGGCGACCCGGAGGGGTATCCGCGCGCGATGTGCGTCTCGGCGCTGACCGGCGAGGGGCTAGGCGAGGCGCTGGCGGCGGTCGAGACGCTGGCTGCGGCGCGACGGCTGAGCGGGGACTGGGAGGCGCGCAGGCGAGGCCAGGCCGAGGCGTGGTTCGCGCAGGCCGTCGAGGCGGGGCTGATCGCGCGGCTGGAGGCGGACCCGGCCGCCCGCGCCCGGCGGCGGGAGCTGGCCGCCGAGGTGGCTGCCGGGCGCCTGGGGCCGGACGCCGCGGCGGAGGCGCTGCTCGACGCCTTCGCGCCGCCCCGCGGGGCCGGGGGGGTGTGAAACCGGCTGCCTTTCACTGTGAAAGACTGCAATGGCCCTTGTTTTTAAACGAAAAAATACTCCGAATTTACCGGATGTCAATGAAGGTAGATTTCCGGCCCGCGCCGTTCCGGCGCCCGGAGCCGGGGTTGACGGCCGGGGCCGGCGCTAGTAAGGCACGCCCTTCGGATCTGGGGCGCGGGCTGTGCGATCCTTTGAGCCATACCGAACAGAGGTGAGACCGATGGCGCGTCGCTGTGAACTGACCGGCAAGGGCGTGATGACGGGCAACAACGTCAGCCACGCCAACAACAAGACGAGGCGCCGGTTCATGCCGAACCTCAACGAGGTCTCGCTGACCAGCGAGACGCTGGGCCGGACCTTCCGCTTCAAGATCGCGGCCTCGGCGCTGCGCACGATCGACCACCGCGGCGG
Source organism: Rhodobacterales bacterium (assembly GCA_038214855.1). Taxonomy (GTDB): domain Bacteria; phylum Pseudomonadota; class Alphaproteobacteria; order Rhodobacterales; family Rhodobacteraceae; genus Amaricoccus. The sequence goes on from JBBQRM010000034.1 coordinate 1,819, forward strand.
GTTCGACGCCTTCCTCGACAAGGCCCCGGACGGCGAGCTGTCGCCGAAGGCCCTGAAGATCAAGCGCGACATCGCCAAGGCGCAGATCGCAGCTTGAGCGCCGCAGCCCTTCGCGCGCTCGGCCTCGCGGCCGCCATCGCGTTCGCTGGCGCGGCGTCGGCCGAGGAGCCGGCCGCCGTCGCGCACGGCATCGAGATCACCGACGGGCGGATCTTCGCCGCGGGCGCTGGGGCGATGAGCGCCGCGGCGTATTTCCGGGTCACGAACGCCGGAGAGACGGAAGACCGGTTGATCGGCGTGGGGTCCGACGCCGCGCAGATGGTGATGATCCACACGACCGAGACGACCGAGGGCATCGCGCGGATGCGGCCGGTCGCGGAGCCGATCACCATCACCCCCGGCGGCGCGCTGTCGTTCGAGCCCGGCGGTCTGCACGTGATGCTGATGGGCCCGACCGCGCCCTTCGATCCCGAAAACCCGGTTGGGCTGACGCTCACGTTCGAGCACGCGGGAGTGGTGGAGGTGCAGCTTCCCGTCGAGACAACGCTCACGCCCGACCCCGACGGCTGACCTGCCCTCAGCGGATGCGGGCGCACTTTATCTGCGCCGGGCATTTCTTTGAAATATGGTTAATATCGCGGCTTCGCGGCATTTGTCGCCGACATCGGGAAAAACTTCGGCCCGTCCCGAGAAACTTCTTGCGTTGCGCGGCCGAGGGTCCCATATGCGGCCTCCTGACGCCAACGCACGCACCTCTGCTCGGGCGCGCTCATCGCAGCGCGAACTCAAGTAGCGACGGTAACGTCTCTTTTGGAAACGCCGGGGCGCAAGCTCCAACGGTCTGATGGAGATGCAGATGTTGAACGCCACCGCCCGCTCGGGCTCCCTCCCCTCTTTTGTCTCCCCCCATCCCGAAACGAGCGCCGTCACCGCGCGTCAGGATGCCTACATCCGCGGGCGGGACTTCGACCGGCCGGTGATGGTCTTCGACCTCGACGTGCTGCGCGCGAAATACGCGGCGCTCGCCGACGGTCTGGGCACGGCGCGGATCCACTACGCGGTCAAGGCCAATCCCGCGCCCGAGGTCGTCTCGGCGCTGGCGGCGCAGGGCGCGCGGTTCGATGCGGCCTCGCGGGGCGAGATCGACCTGTGCCTGGAGCTCGGCGTGCCGGCCGCGAACATCGCCTTCGGCAACACGATCAAGCGCGCCGCCGACATCGCGCATGCCCATGCGGTGGGCGTGGAGCAGTTCGCCGCCGACGCCGAGGCGGAGCTGCGCAAGCTCGCGCTGCATGCGCCCGGCTGCCGGGTGATCGTCCGCATGCTGGTCGAGGCCTCGGAGGCGGACTGGCCGCTCAGCCGCAAGTTCGGCTGCTCGCGCCGCGAGGCGCTGAGGCTGATGGATCTGGGGCGCTTCCTCGGGCTCGACATGGCGGGGATCTCGTTTCACGCAGGCTCCCAGATGCGCGATCCGGCGATGTGGACGCTCGCGCTCGACGCGGCGAAGGCGCTGTGGGACGAGGCGGCCGAGCACGGGCATTCGTTGCGCATCCTCAACATCGGCGGCGGCTTTCCGGCGTTCTACGGCCAGCCCTTGCCGACCACGCGCGCCTATGCCGCGCGGGTGATGGAGATGGTGCGCGCGCGCTTCGGCGAGGGCGTTGCTGTGATGGCCGAGCCGGGACGCGGCCTGGTGGCCGAGGCCGGCGTGATCGTGGCCGAGGTGGTGCTCGTCGCCAAGAAGGACCACGACGACCTGCTGCGCTGGGTGTATCTCGACATCGGCAAGTTCTCGGGCCTCGCCGAGACCATCGACGAGGCGATCCGCTACCAGTTCGAGACCCGCCACGGCGACGCCGACACCGGGCCGTGCATCCTGGCGGGCCCGTCCTGCGACAGCGCCGACGTGCTCTACGAGAAGCGGCCGGTGCATCTGCCGCTCGACCTCGCGGACGGCGACAAGCTGCGCATCCTGTGCACGGGCGCCTATACCACGAGCTATTCCTCGGTGGGGTTCAACGGTTTTCCGCCGCTTCAGGCGGTGTTTCTCGGCTGATCCGGCCGGCGCGGCGCATCGGGGGTTTTCCGGAGCGCCCGCGGCACCTAGGTTCGGAGCGGGAAGCGGAGGAACCGATGGCGCACGCGACGACCGGCGAAGTGACCATCGCCTCGTACAACATCCACAAATGCGTGGGCCGCGACGGGCGCTTCGATCCCGACCGGACGGCGTCGGTGATCGCCGAGCTCGACGTCGACGTGCTGGCGATCCAGGAGGCCGACCGGCGCTTCGGCGACCGGGCCGGGCTGCTCGATCTCGCCGCCATCGCGCGCGCCACCGGGCTCGAGGCGGTGCCGGTGTCGCGGACCGGCGGCAGCCACGGCTGGCACGGCAACCTGATCCTGGTGCGCGGCGGCGAGGCGCGGGCACTGCGGCGGATCGCGCTGCCCGGCCACGAACCGCGCGGCGCGCTGGTGGCGGATCTGGAGCTGGGCGCCGGGCGGCTGAGGGTGATCGCCACGCATCTGGCGCTTCTGCGCTCGGCCCGGCGGCGGCAGGTGGCGCTGTTGCGTGCGACCGCCTGCGGCGAGGCGGAGGTGCTGCCGATGGTGCTGCTCGGCGATCTCAACGAATGGCGGCGCGCGGCGCTGCATGGGCTCGCGCCCGAGTTCGGGCCCGGCGAGCGGCTCGTGCCGAGCTTTCCCGCGGGATTCCCGGTGCTGGCGCTCGATCGGATCTTCGCCCGGCCTCACGGCATCGTCAGCGGATTCAGGGTGCACGACACGCCGCTGGCGCGGCGGGCCTCCGACCATCTGCCGGTCAAGGCGCGGCTGAGCCTTGCGACCGGAACGACCGCGGCGCCCGAGGCGTTGGCGCAGGAAACCATTGAAAGGGTCGACTCATGACACGCATTTCGCTCCTCGCGCTGGCGCTCGGCGTCGCGGGCGCCGGAGCCGCCTCCGCCGCCGTCTCCTTCACCCGCATGGACGCCAACAACGACGGGGTCGTCACGCTCGAGGAGGCGCAGAGCGAGATCGCAACGCTCGCGGCGGTGCACTTCCGCAAGTTCGACAGCGACCGCAACGGCGTGCTGTCACAGGATGAATATCCTGCCTTCGACGCCTTTCTCGACGTCATGTACGAGGGCCGCTGAGCCTTGGTTCGGCGCTTGCCGGGGCCCGGGAAAGCCGCCATAAGCCGCTCTCGCCCCTGCGGGAGCCTCCGATGACCCAGGCCTCGGCCAACGTGAACCTGATGATCAAGGCGGCGCGCAAGGCCGCCCGCGGGTTGTTGCGCGACTTCGGCGAGGTCGAGAACCTCCAGGTCTCCGCCAAGGGTCCGGGCGATTTCGTCAGCCGCGCCGACACCAAGGCCGAGCAGGTGATCCGCGCCGAGCTGATGGAGGCGCGGCCGAACTACGGCTGGCTCGGCGAGGAGAGCGTCGAGGTCAAGGGCACCGATCCGACCCGGCGCTGGATCGTCGATCCGCTGGACGGGACCGCGAACTTCCTGCACGGCCAGCCGCACTGGTCGATCTCCGTCGCGCTCGAGCACAAGGGCGAGGTGGTGGCCGGCGTGATCTACGACCCGATCCGCGACGAGATGTTCGTGGCCGAAAAGGGTGCGGGCGCCTGGTTCAACGACCAGCGGATGCGCGTCTCGGGGCGCCGGCACATGGAGGAGGCGATGCTCGCCACCTGGACGCCGGCCGCCGGGCGTGGCGACCTGCCGGCGGCGCTGCGCGCGCTCGCCTCCGTCGGGCCGCAGGTGGCCGCGCTCCGGGCGACGGGCTCCTCGGCGCTCGACATCGCCTATGTGGCGGCGGGAAGGCTCGACGGCATGTGGCAGAGCGGCGTGAAGGCCTGGGACATCGCCGCGGGGCTCCTGTTGGTGCGCGAGGCCGGCGGCTTCGCCGGGCCGCTCGCGGCGGGGGGCGAGATGTTCGCGGGGGGCGGCGTGATCGCGGCCAACGCCGCGCTCTTTGAGCCGCTCACCGCGGCGTGTCGAGCCGGGTGACGGAGGCTTCGCCGGCGCGCATCGTCCCGCCCGCCCGGTCGAAGCGCAGATAGGCGAGGCCCTCTCCATCCTGGACCGTGTGCAGCGTTCCGGCCTCGCGCCCCTCGGCGGTGATCGCCGTGCCCGGCGGCGGAGACGCGCCCGCGACGGCGACCCGGGCGAGACCCTTCCGGAGTTCGGTCTTGTGCTTCATGCGCGCCGTCACTTCCTGGCCGACGTAGCAGCCCTTGCGGAAGTCGACGCCGTTCAGCCGCTCGAAGCCCATCTCGAGGATGTAGCTGTCGTCGGGCACGAGTTCCGCCCCGGCCTCGGGGACGCCATGCGCGATCCGAAGCGCGGTGAGCGCGGCGGGATCGAGCGGCTCGTGGCCCGCGACCAGCGCCGCCGCTTCCGGTCCGTAGGCGCGCCAGCCGAGCGCGGAATGCCGCGGATCGGCGACGGCGCCCGCGGGGGCCGGCCCGAGACCGAGCACCACCGCGAGCCCCGCCTCCTCGATCGTGACCGGCGCGCGCAGGCGGTACATCGCCAGTCGCTGGGCGAGGGCGGCTGCGCGATCGGATCTGACGTCGAGCAGGATGTCGGCGCCGTCCTCCACCATGAAGAAGTCGAAGAGATACTTGCCCTGCGGCGTCAGCATCGCGGCATAGACCGCCCCAGAGCCGAGGCGCGCCACGTCGTTGGTGACGAGCCCCTGGAGGAACTCGCGGGCCTCCGGCCCTCCGATCCTGAGCACCTCCCGGTCGGTCGCGTGCAGGGCTTTGGTCACGGCATCCCCCTTCAGGTTCCGGCGAACTGCAACTGGTAGAGATCGGCATAGAGCCCGCCGCGCGCAAGCAGCTCGGGGTGCGTTCCCTTATCGACGATGCGGCCGCGGTCCATCACCACGATGCGGTCGGCGTCGAGGATGGTGGCGAGCCGGTGCGCGATCACCAGCGTCGTGCGCCCGCGTTCCAGCCGCTCCAGCGCCAGGCGGATCGCGGCCTCGCTCTCGGCGTCGAGCGCGGAGGTGGGCTCGTCGAGCAACAGGATCGGCGCGTCGCGCAGAATGGCGCGCGCGATCGACAGCCGCTGGCGCTCGCCGCCCGAGAACGCCGCCTCGGAGGGCGCGATCCGCGTGTCGTAGCCCTGGGGCAGCGCGCGGATGAAGGCGTCGGCGGCGGCGGCGCGGGCGGCGGCCTCGATCTCGTCGCGATCTGCGTCGCGGCGGCCGAAGCCGATGTTCTGGGCGACGGTGCCGGTCAGGAGCACCGAGTCCTGGCTCACCACCGCGATCTGGTCGCGCAGGCTCGCGAGCGTGAGGCTGCGGATGTCGCGCTCGTCGATCAGGATGCGGCCCGCGGTCGGGTCGTAGAGCCGCGGCAGCAGGTTGAAGACCGTGGACTTGCCCGCGCCCGAGCGACCGACGAAGGCCACGCGCGTCCCCGGTGCGATGTCGAGCGTCACGTCCTCGAGCGCCACGTGGCCGTCGGGATAGGCGAAGTCCACGGCATCAAAGCGGATGCGCCCCAGCGCGCGGCCGAGCGTCTGAGGGCCGTCGAGGATGGTGTTCTTCGCGTCGAAGAGCATGAACACCCGGTCGAGCGCCGCCGAACCCTGCTGGGCGGTCGCATACATCCCGCCGAGCCGCCGAGCCGGGCTCGAGGCGACGCCGAGCCCGGTCAGGAGCCCGGTGAAATCCGCGATCGAGACCGAGCCCATGCTCATCCGCAGGCCGACGACCACGAGCAGGATCGCGACGGCGAACCCTGCGAGGATCTCCATCAGCGGCGTCACCCGCGCCGACCAGACGTTCTGCTTGATCCGCAGGCCGAAGAGCGCCTCGAACACGGTCTCGGCGTTCTGCGCCAGCGGCTCCTCGAGGCGGTAGGTGCGCGCCATGCGGATGCTCGCGAGGCCTTCGGTCACCTCGGAGGTCATCGCCGCGACCTCGGCCTGGGTGCGGCGCGACAGCTTCTTGAGCCGCGCGCCGATCATGTTCACCGGCAGGAGTGCCAGCGAGAAGACCGCGATCATGCCGAGCGTCAGCGGCCAGTCGATGGTCAGCATCACGATGAAGGTCACCGCCATCGTCAGCACCGCCGATACGCCGCTGACGATGGCCCGCACCGCGGTGCCGATCAGCCCGATGTCGGAGGAGAACCGCGCCGCCAGCCCCGCCGGCGCCTCGGTCTGCAGCCGCGCGAGGTCGCTGCCGACCAGGCGGGCGAACAGCGTCTTCTGCAGGTCGGTCTCCATCCGCGTGACGACCCGGTTCGAGGAGGTCTGCTTGTAGAACTCGCTGAGGCCTTTTGCGGTCGACAGCGCGATCACCCCCAGCGGACCCCACCAGATCACCGACGGATCTTCGGTCTCGAAGGCCTGCATCACCAGCTGGATCAGCTTGGCATAACCCGCCGCGGCCACCGCCGCTACCGCGGCAAACAGAAAGACCACGCCGATCATCCGCCGATGCGGCGCCAGCCAGTCGCGCCAGAGCAGCCGCCACGGCGGCAGGCTCCGGTCGAGAGGCGGGGGCTTGGCGTGTCGCATCCGAGCGGGTCCGGGAGGGTCGGGCGGCATCGGCCCGGCGGGGGCGGGACTAGCACGCGGGGCGCGCGGCCACAAAGCGCAAATCGGCTTTTCCCCGGGATGCCTATGCCCTAGACCTGCGCTTCGCGCAGTCTTCCGAGGCCCTTCCCGATGTCCCTCTCCTTTGGCCGCGACCTCCTTGCCATCCCCGGCCCGTCGGTCGTGCCCGACCGGGTGCTGCGCGCGATGCACCGGGCCGCGCCCAACATCTACGAGGGCGAACTGATCGAGCTGACGCAGAGCCTGCGCGCCGATCTCTGCCGGGTGGCGCGGACGCAAGGCCGGGTCGCGATCTACATCGGCAACGGCCATGCTGGTTGGGAGGCGGCGGTGTCGAACCTGCTCGCGCCGGGGATGCGCGCGCTCGGCATCGCCACCGGGCGCTTCGGCCTCGGCTGGGCCGAGACGGCGCGGCGGATGGGCGTCGATGTCGAGGTGATGGACTTCGGCTTTCGCGCGCCGCTCGACGCGGACCGGGTGGCCGAACGGCTGCGCGCCGACGCGGGCCATGCGATCCGCGCGGTCCTGACGGTGCAGACCGACACGGCCTCGTCGGTGCGCAACGATCTGCAGGCGCTGCGGGCAGCACTCGACGACGCGGGGCATCCGGCGCTGCTGATGGTCGACAGCATCGCCTGCCTCGCCTGCGATCCGTTCGAGATGGACGCGCTCGGCGTCGATGTGATGGTCACCGCCTGCCAGAAGGGGCTGATGACGCCGCCCGGCCTCGCCTTCACCTTCCACGGGCCGCGGGCGGAGGCGGCGCGGGTCCCCTGCCCCAGCCCGTACTGGGATTGGGGGCCGCGCACGGCGCCGGATGCATTCTACAACCTGTTTTGCGGCACGGCACCGACGCATCACCTCTACGGGCTGCGCGAGGCGCTCGACATGATCCTGGGCGAGGGGCTGGAGGCGGTCTGGGCGCGGCATGCGGTCTTCGCGCGGGCGATCTGGGCGGCGGTCGGGGTCTGGGGCGCGGCGGGCGCGCTGGCGCTCAACATCGCGGACGAGGGCGCGCGCAGCCACGCCGTCACCACGATCCGCACCGCCCCCGGCGACGGGCTGCGGCTCCAGACGTGGTGCCGCGACACCGCGGGCCTGACGCTCGGCGTGGGGCTGCCGGGCGCGGGCGAGGACGCGACGGGCCTGTTCCGCATCGGGCATATGGGGCATCTGAACCCGCCGATGCTGCTCGGCGCGCTCGCCACGATCGAGGCGGGGCTGACGGCGCTCGGCATCGCGCACGGGACCGGCGCTCTGGAGGCCGCCGCCCGCGAGATCGCGGCGGCCTGACACCCGCTCGCCGAGGCAAACCGGTGCGCGAGGGATGTCCGACCACGCGCTGTCCAACTTGAAACCATAAGCAACCCGTTGAAAAGGTTTGTGAACGCTGTTTTGTCTGTTCAGACGCTGGCGTCCGCGGTTCCGCCCGTCCATGATCTCGACCGGTCGGGAACGGCTCGGGAGGTGTCCGTACAAGGGGTGCCGCGGCGGCTTTGGCTTTCCCTGCGGCTGTCGCGTCTGTATCGATGAGGGAGAGGGTGAGATGAAACCGCTGGACCTGATCACGATCGGCCGATCCTCCGTGGATCTCTACGGCGCGCAGGTCGGCGGCCGGCTCGAGGACATGGGGAGCTTTCAGAAATACATCGGCGGCTCGCCGACCAACATCGCCGCCGGCACCGCCCGGCTGGGCCTGAGATCGGCGCTGATCACCCGGGTGGGCGACGAGCACATGGGCCGCTTCATCCGCGAGGAGCTCGAACGCGAGGGGGTGGACGTGCGCGGGGTCAGGACCGATCCCGAACGGCTGACCGCGCTGGTGATCCTCGGCATCCGCGACCGGGAGCGGTTCCCGCTGATCTTCTATCGCGAGAACTGTGCCGACATGGCGCTCACCGAGGACGACATCGAGCCGGGGTTCATCGCCGAGGCCCGCGCGGTGGTCGCGACCGGCACGCATCTGAGCCATCCGCGCACCGAAGCCGCGGTGCTGAAGGCGCTGCGCCTCGCCCGTCAGAGCGGCGCGCGCACGGCGCTCGACATCGACTACCGCCCGAACCTCTGGGGGCTCGCGGGTCACGGCGCCGGCGAAAGCCGGTTCATCGAGAGCGAGGCGGTCACCGGAAAGCTTCAGGCGACGCTCCACCTGTTCGATCTGATCGTGGGCACCGAGGAGGAGTTCCACATCGCCGGCGGCGCGACGGACACGATCACGGCTCTGCGCGCGGTTCGGGCGGTCTCGGGGGCGGTACTGGTGTGCAAGCGCGGAGCGATGGGGGCGGTCGCCTTCACCGGCGACATCCCCGGCTCGCACGACGACGGCAAGAGCGGCCCGGGCTTTCCGATCGAGGTCTTCAACGTGCTGGGCGCCGGCGACGGGTTCATGTCCGGGCTGCTCAAGGGCTGGCTCGACGGCCCCGAAGGCCGGACCGACTGGCCGACGGCGCTGAAATACGCCAACGCCTGCGGCGCCTTCGCGGTCTCGAGACACGGCTGCGCGCCGGCCTATCCCTCCTGGGCAGAGCTCGAGTATTTCTTCCAGAGGGGCATCCGAGACAGGGCTTTGCGCAAGGACGCGGGCCTCGAGCAGGTGCACTGGGCGACCAATCGCCACGGCGACTGGCCGGTCATGCGGGTCTTCGCCTTCGACCACCGGATGCAGTTCGAGGAGATGCCGGGCGCGACCCCGGCGCGGGTCGGCGCCTTCAAGCGGCTCTGCCTGCGGACGGCGGTGCAGGTGGCCGACGGCCGTCCCGGCTACGGCATCCTGTGCGACGGCAGGCTCGGCGGCGACGCGCTCCTCGAGGCCGCGGAGACCGGGCTGTGGATCGGCCGACCGGTGGAATGGCCGGGCTCGCGTCCGCTGAGCCTCGAGCCCGAGATCGGCCCGGACTACGGCGGGCTCGTCGAATGGCCGCTCGGCCAGGTGGTCAAGTGCCTGTGCTTCTGCCATCCGGGCGACGACGCCGAGATGTGGGCCCGGCAGGAGGACGTGGTCCGACGCCTGTTCGCTGCGGCCCGGCGCAACCGGCTCGAGTTCCTGCTCGAGGTGATCCCCTCGAAGGTGGCGCCGGTCGATGAGACGACCAGCGCGCGGATCATCCAGCGCTTCTACGACATCGGGGTCTTTCCCGACTGGTGGAAGCTCGAACCCTTCGCCTCCGACGCCGCCTGGACGCAGGCCTGCGCCGCGATCGAGCGCAACGATCCGCACACCCGCGGGGTGGTGGTGCTGGGGCTCGACGCCGCCCCCGAGGCGCTGCGGGCGAGCTTCGCGCGCGCCGCCCGGCACGAACTGGTCAGGGGCTTCGCGGTCGGGCGGACCATCTTCGGCGACACGGCGCGCGCCTGGATGGCCGGCGGGTCGAGCGACGCGGAAGCCGTGGCGAGGATGGCCGAGAGATACGCAGGCCTCGCCCGCGTCTGGGATGAGGCGCGGGCGCAGGCGGGCGAGCTCGAGCCGGAGACGCGCGATGCGTGATCCCCACGGCCGGGACCTGCGGTCGATCCTCGGGCTCGACCACCCGTTCTTTCGCCCGCTGTGGCGCCGGATCGCGGTGGTGGCGGTCTGCCTGGGTTGGGCGGTGGTCGAGTTCGCGACCGGCGGGCCGTTCTGGGGGATGCTCTTCGGCGGGCTCGGCCTCTACGGCGCCTGGGGGTTCTTCGTGGCCCCGGGTCCGGGTGCGGCCCCGGAGGAGACAGGGGAGGAAAAGGAATGACGCAGCTCATCGTGAGGCCGACCGGAACCACCGGCAAGGTGCACGACATCACGCCAAAGACGGCCGGATGGGGCTATGTCGGCTTCGGTCTCTACCGGCTCGGCCCCGGTGAGACGGCGGCCGAGCCGGCCGGCGAGACCGAGGTGATCCTCGTGCTGGTGGAGGGGCGCGCGGAGATCGGCGCGGGCGCGCGGAGCTTCGGCGAGATGGGCGACCGGATGGACGTGTTCGAGCGCAGGCCGCCGGCCTGCGTCTACGTCCCCGCCGGCTCCGACTGGTCGGCGCGCGCTGTCACGGGCTGCACGCTCGCGGTCTGCGCAGCACCTGGCAAGGTCGGGCGGCCGGCGCAGGTGCTGGGGCCGGAGGGGATCGAGACGGTCACCCGCGGCAAGGGGGCGAACACCCGGTATATCCACCCGATCGCGATGGAGGAGCGCGACGTGGCGGACAGCCTGCTGGTGACGGAGGTCTACACGCCGCAGGGCCACTGGTCGTCCTATCCGCCGCACCGGCACGACGAGGACGACTTCCCGCGCATGACCTATCTGGAGGAGAGCTACTATCACCGCCTGAACCCGTCGCAGGGCTTCGGCTTCCAGCGGGTGTTCACCGACGACGGGTCGCTCGACGAGACGATGACGGTCGCGGACGGCGACGTGGTGCTGGTGCCGAAGGGGCACCACCCCTGTGCTGCGCCCTACGGCTACGAGATGTACTATCTCAACGTCATGGCCGGGCCGCTGGGGAAGTGGCGGTTCGAGAACCA
>JBBQRM010000035.1:0-12822 GCA_038214855.1 Rhodobacterales bacterium
CGAGCAGCGCGGCGAGGCGCGACCTGCGGGGCAGTCTCTCTGGCGACGGTGACATGGCGGCTCCGATTCAAGGCGCCGCATCGATTCAGCAAATCGCTCCCCTGTCACCTGTCATATGAGTTCGGAGCCGTGGGCGCCAGGGCCGGGCGATTGACCGCGGGCGTGGGGATGCTACCTGTGCAGGGCAGTCCCGTGCCGGATTGTTCCCGACAGGTGCCGCATGTATGACGCCCGGATGACGCCGAGCCCCCAGCCACTTTCCGATTCCGCGGAGCGGCTCGAGCACGCGCCCGCCGATCATCCCGCGGTCAAGCCGGCGCGGATCGGGGTGATCCTGTCGAACCTCGGGACGCCTGACAACACCGACTATCGCTCGATGCGGCGCTATCTCAACGAATTTCTGTCGGACCGGCGGGTGATCGATTACTCGCCCTGGCTGTGGCAGCCGCTGTTGCAGCTGGTGATCCTGACCACGCGGCCGTCGCGTTCAGGCGCGGCCTATCGCGGCATCTGGAACACCGAGCGCGACGAAAGCCCGCTGCTGACCACCACCCGCGCGCAGGCCGAGGCGGTGGCGGCGCGCATGGAAGCGCGCTTCGGGGACGGCGTCCTCGTCGATTTCGCGATGCGCTACGGCAATCCCTCGACCCCGTCGGTGATCCAGAAGCTGCGTGACGAGGGCTGCGAGCGGATCGTGTTCTTCCCGCTCTATCCGCAGTATTCGGCGCCCACGACCGCCACCGCCTGCGACCAGGCGTTCCGGGCGCTGATGACGATGAACTGGCAGCCGAGCCTGCGCACCGTGCCGTCCTACCACGACCATCCGCTCTATATCGAGGCGCTGGCGCAGTCGGTGGAGCGGGTCTATGCCGGGCTCGATCATCGACCCGAGGTGCTGCTCACGAGCTATCACGGCGTGCCGAAACGCTATCTGCTCGAGGGCGATCCTTACCATTGCCAGTGCCAGAAGACGACGCGGCTCCTGCGCGAGCGGCTGGGCTGGGACGCGGGCGAGATCGCGGTGACCTTCCAGTCGAAGTTCGGGCCGGAGGAGTGGCTGAAGCCCTATACGGTCGAGGAGGTCGCGCGGCTTGCGCGAGAGGGGGTGCGGCGCATCGCGATCATGGCGCCGGCCTTCTCGTCGGATTGCGTGGAGACGCTCGAGGAGATCAACGAGGAGATCCACGAGAGCTTCACCGAGGCGGGGGGCGAGAGCTTCACCTACATCCCCTGTCTCAACGCGGACGCCGCACATATCGACATGATGATGGCGGTGCTGGAGCGCGAGATGGCCGGCTGGGTCTGATCTCAGGCGGCGCCGAAGGCCGGCAGGGTCGCCGAGCGCAGCGTCTGCATCACCTGGGTGCGGAGCTGCTCGAGCCTCTCGGCGCCGCCCATCGGCCGGCCGCGGTAGGTCGAACGCCCGTCGCGAACCACGACATCACCGTTATCGAGCACGTCCACCAGTTCGCCCTGGACGGAAACGCAGCTCGAAAGTTGAATGGTCTCGTACATCGTCAGTCCCGCCCTCTGGTAAAGTTTACCTTGTTTTAAGGTAAGCCTACGTTAGCAGTTTTCGCCTGTCACCCCGCTTATGGGGGGGAGAGGTTAAAAACCGGTTCAGCTACGACTAATCGACTAGATCCGGTTTTCCGGCGCGGCGGCGCGCGTCACAGCCAGTCGCGCAGGAGGGGTATCAGCTGCAGGTCGGCGGGCGGCATCGGGTACCGCGCGAGATCGCGCACCGCCACCCATTTCAGCGTCTGCCCCTCGCGGGCGCGCGCGTGGCCTGTCCACTTGCGGCAGGCATAAAGCGGCATCAGCAGGTGGAAGTCGGGATAGGCGTGGCTGGCGAAGGCGAGCGGCGCGAGGCAGCTCGCCTCGGTGTCGATGCCGAGCTCTTCGCGCAGTTCGCGGATCAGTGCCGCCTCCGGCGTCTCGTCCGGCTCGAGCTTGCCGCCGGGGAACTCCCAGAGCCCCGCCATCGTCCGCCCCTCGGGTCTGCGGGCGAGAAGCACGCGGCCGTCGCGGTCGATCAGTGCCACGGCCGCCACCAGCGTCAGGCTCAAGAGCGGTAGTCCGCGTTGATTTCGATGTAGCGCTGGGTGAGGTCGCAGGTCCAGACAGTAGCCTCGGCCTCGCCCACGCCGAGATCGACGCCGATCTCGAGCTCGGCGCGCTGCATGTAGGCAGCACCCTCGGTCTCCTCGTAGCCGGGAGCAACCCAGCCGTTCTCGGCGACGCGGATGTCGCCGAAGCGAATCGCCAGCCGGTCGCGGTCGGCGCGTTCGCCGGACTTGCCCACCGCCATGACGATGCGGCCCCAGTTCGGGTCCTCGCCGGCGATCGCTGTCTTGACCAGCGGCGAGTTGGCGATGGCGAGGCCGACGCGGCGCGCGGCCTTGGTCGAGACAGCACCGGTCACGCGCAGCTCGACGAACTTCGTCGCGCCCTCGCCGTCGCGCACGACCTGATGCGCGAGATCGCGCATGACGCCGCCCAGCGCCGCCTGAAAGGCGCGGGCGCGCGGGTCGCGCGTCGAGCGGATCGGCGGCATCGTCGCCCGCCCGGTGGCGGCCGCGAGCAGCGTGTCGGAGGTCGAGGTGTCGCCGTCAACGGTGATGCAGTTGAAGCTGCGGTCGGCCTCGCGCGCGACCATGGTTTGGAGCACGCGCGGCTCGATCGCAGCGTCGCTGAAGAGAAAGACCAGCATCGTCCCCATGTCGGGCGCGATCATCCCCGATCCCTTGGCGAAGCCCGAGACCGTCACCTCGACCCCGTCGAGCGCCACGCGCGCGCAAGCGCCCTTGGGGAACGTGTCCGTGGTCATGATCGCGCGCGCCGCCAGCGCCGCGCCGCTAGGCGCGAGCGACATCTTCAGGTCCGAAAGCGCCGCGGTGATGCGCGCCGTGGGCAGCGGCTCGCCGATCACCCCGGTCGAGGCGACGAACACATGCTCGGCGGGCACCCGGAGCGACTTGGCAGTCGCCTTGACCGTCGCCTCGACCGCCGAACGTCCCGCGGCGCCGGTGAAGGCATTGGCATTGCCGGAGTTCACGAGGATGGCGAAGCCTCCCGCGGATTTCCGCGGCCCCTGCAGCGCCGCGAGCCGGTCCTCGCACCACAAGACGGGCGCCGCCCGCGTCCCCGACCGGGTGAAGAGCCCGGCAATCGCCGCGCCAGGTGCTATCTCGGCCAGCATCACGTCGAGACGGCCGGGATAGCGCACGCCGGCCGCCGCGGCGGCGAAGCGCGCGCCGTCGATCACCGGCAGGTCGGGAAAACCTGGCGGGGCCAGCGGCGAGATCCGTGCCGTGATCGCTGCTGCGGGACCGGCCTTGGCGCCGGCGGTCCCCTTCCCCGCCTTCTTCTTCGTCTTGCGCTTGCCGGCCTTCTTGGGCTTGGCCTTTTCGCTCTTCGTCTTCGCCATGCCGACCGCCTCGCGCGCGCAGCGATCTAGTTTTCGACGAGCGACGTGTCGCTGATCGCGCCTGCCGGCGGCATGGTCTCGGGCATGGTGATCTCGGCCTCGGCCCGGAGCGTCTCGAGCTGCGCCTGGAGCGCCTGCTGGCGAACCTGATTCTCGATCTCCGGGCGGACCTGATCGAGCGGTGGCGGCGCGGAGGTGCGCTTGTCCTCGAGCTTGATGAGATGCCAGCCGAACTGCGTCTGGACCGGGCCCGCGACTGCGCCCGGCTCCATACCGCTCACCGCCTGCTCGAATTCGGGCACCATCTGGCCGGGGCCGAACCAGCCGAGAGACCCGCCCTGCGCCGCCGAGCCGTCGGCCGAATTGGCCGCCGCGAGCTCGGCGAAATCGGCGCCGGCGTCGAGCTCGGCCTTCAGGGCCACCGCTTTCTCCTCGCTGTCGACCAGGATGTGCGCGGCGTTGAACTCGGGCTGCGGCTCGAAAGCCGCGACCATCTCGTCGTAGGCCGCCTGGATCGCCGCCTCGTCCACCGCTTCGGCCACGCTCTGCTGGACCACGCGCGCGGCCAGCGTGCCGCGGCGCTCGTTCTCCAGATGCAGCCGCACCTCGAGCGGATCGTCTTGCGGCTCGCCCGACACGCTGCCCGCGAGCAGCGTCTGATCGACGAGCTGTTCCACGATCCCGGGCAGCAGCACGTCGTCGGGCAGGTCCTGGTACTGGGCCGGCAGGCGCTCGCGCATCACGATGGCGTGGCCGAGGGTGATGTCGGTGCCATTCACCGTCGCCAGCACGGTAGAGGCGTCATAATCCCCCGCGGCTTCTCCTGTAGCGGCGGGCGTCTCGCCCTCTTGCGCCTGGGTGTCGGTCTCGGTCCCGGTCTGGGTTTGGGCCCAGGCGGGGGCGGTCATCGCCAGCCCCGCCGTCAGGGCCGCGGTGATCAGGGTGCGCATCAGATTCTCCGTCGTCGCGCACGGGCGATGCCGCGCGAAAAATTGCAGGGGTGGCCCCTCGGGGCATACCGCCGGGGGTGCCGTTGACAGGCGCGAAACCGCCGCTTACATCCCGGACCGTTGCCGGACGGACGCCTGCGCCTCAAGTCTAAACGCTTAACAGCCGGTGAACAAGCGGCCCCGTCACGCAATTCCGCAGGGCCGGACGACGGTCGGCGGCGGTCCGCGCGCGGTGACGCCCCGAAATGTGAGGATCGGCTTGATGCTGGGAATGGGCAGGATCGCGAAGAAGGTGTTCGGCACGCCGAACGACCGGCGGGTGAAGGCCGTGCGCCCGCTCGTCGAGCGGATCAACGCGCTCGAGTCCGAGTTCCTCGCGCTCGACGACGATGGCGTCCGTGCCCGGACGGACGCGTTCCGCGCCCGGCTCCAGGCGGGCGAGAGCCTCGACGACCTGCTGCCCGAGGTCTTTGCCAACGGTCGCGAGGCCGGGCGCCGCGCGCTGGGCCTGCGCCCCTTCGACGTGCAGCTCGTCGGCGGCATCTTCCTGCACCAGGGCAACATCTCGGAGATGAAGACCGGCGAGGGCAAGACGCTGATGGCGACGCTCCCGGTCTATCTCAACGCGCTCACCGGGCGCGGCGTCCATGTGGTGACGGTGAACGACTACCTCGCCCGACGCGACGCCGAGTGGATGTCCAAGGTCTACCACATGCTCGGCCTGACGGTGGGCGTGGTGGTTCCCGGAATGGGCGAGGCCGACAAGAAGGCCGCCTACGAGGCCGATGTCACCTACGCTACCAACAACGAGCTCGGCTTCGATTACTTGCGCGACAACATGAAGTCCGAGCTCGCTCAGGTGCTGCAGCGCGATCATTATTTCGCGATCGTCGACGAGGTCGACTCGATCCTGATCGACGAGGCGCGCACGCCGCTGATCATCTCCGGCCCGAGCCAGGACCGCTCGGACATGTATGTCGCGCTCGACAAGCTGATCCCCGAGCTGACGCCAGAGCACTACGAACTCGACGAGAAGCAGCGCTCGACCACGCTCACCGAGGAAGGCAACGAATTCGTCGAGCAGCGGCTGCACGCGATGGAGCTTCTGAAACCCGAGATTTCGCTCTACGATCCCGAAAGCTCTACCCTCGTCCATCATGTGACGCAGGCGCTGCGTGCGCATGTGCTCTTTCGCCGGGACAAGGACTATATCGTCCGAAACGACGAGGTGATGCTGATCGACGAGTTCACCGGCCGGATGATGACCGGCCGCAGGCTCTCGGACGGGCTGCACCAGGCCATCGAAGCCAAGGAGGGCGTGACCATCCGCCCCGAGAACGTGACGCTCGCCTCCGTCACCTTCCAGAATTATTTCCGCCTCTACGAGAAGCTCGCCGGCATGACCGGCACCGCCGCCACCGAGGCCGACGAGTTCTACGAGATCTACAAGCTCGGCGTTGTCGAGATCCCGACCAACATGCCGATCATCCGCGAGGACAACGACGACCAGGTCTACCGCACCGCACGCGAGAAATATGCGGCCATCGTCGAGGAGATCGAGCGCGCGCACGGGGCGGGCCAGCCGATCCTCGTCGGCACGACCTCGATCGAGAAGTCCGAGAACCTCAGCGAGATGCTGAAGGCAAAGGACGTGCCCCACAACGTGCTGAACGCCCGCTACCACGAGCAGGAGGCGAAGATCATCGCCGATGCGGGCCAACCGGGGGCGGTGACCATCGCCACCAACATGGCCGGCCGCGGCACCGACATCCAGCTCGGCGGCAATGTCGAGATGCGGGTGATCGAGGAGCTCGAGAAGCTCGGCGACGACGCCCATCCCGGCGAGACCCGCGCCCGCGTCGAGGCCGAGGTGGCCGAGGCCAAGGCCCGCGCGCTCGAAGCCGGCGGTCTCTTCGTGCTCGCGACCGAGCGCCACGAGAGCCGGCGCATCGACAACCAGCTCCGCGGCCGCTCGGGGCGGCAGGGCGACCCCGGCAAGACCAATTTCTACCTGAGCCTCGAGGACGATCTGATGCGCATCTTCGGCTCGGATCGGCTCGACGCGATGCTGGGCCGGCTCGGCATGAAGGAGGGCGAGGCCATCGTGCACCCTTGGGTGAACAAGGCGCTGGAGAAGGCCCAGGGCAAGGTCGAGGCGCGCAACTTCGACATCCGCAAGAACCTGCTGAAATACGACGACGTGATGAACGACCAGCGCAAGGCGATCTTCGGCCAGCGCCGCGAGATCATGGAGTCGCGCGACCTCTCCGACGTCACTCGCGACATGCGTCACCAGGTCGTCGAGGATCTCGTCGGCGAGCACGTCCCGGCCCGCGCCTATGCCGACCAG
Organism: Rhodobacterales bacterium; assembly: GCA_038214855.1. GTDB lineage: Bacteria > Pseudomonadota > Alphaproteobacteria > Rhodobacterales > Rhodobacteraceae > Amaricoccus. The sequence goes on from JBBQRM010000035.1 coordinate 6,731, forward strand.
TGGGACGTGACCGGACTCGCCGAGAAGGTCAAGGAGACCTTGGGGATGGAGCTGCCGCTGGCGGCCTGGGCGGAGGAGGAGGGTGTCGACGACGACGGGATCCGCGAGCGCCTGACCACCGAGACCGACGCGATGATGGCGGCCAAGGCCGCACGCTACGGGGTCGAGACGATGCGCTCCATCGAGAAGCAGGTGCTGCTCCAGACCATCGACCAGAACTGGCGCGAGCATCTGGTGACGCTCGAGCACCTGCGCTCGGTCGTGGGCTTTCGCGGCTACGCTCAGCGCGACCCGCTCAACGAGTACAAGTCGGAGGCCTTCCAGCTGTTCGAGGGGCTGTTGAACCGCCTGCGCGCCGAGGTGACGCGGATGCTCGCGCATGTGCAGGTGATGACGCCGGAGGAGCAGCAGTCGATGCTCGCCCAGCTGCAGGCGCGCGCCCGCGTCGCGCAGGCGGCATCCACCCCCGCAGCCGCGCCCGCTCGCGTGCCCGAGCCGGTCGGGGCCGGGGCTGCCGCCGCGGCCGAGGTGGATGCCGTCGACCCCACGACCTGGGCCGCGAGCGGCCGCAACGACCCCTGCCCCTGCGGTTCGGGCAAGAAGTACAAGCACTGCCACGGCCGCGTCTGAGGGGTCGCGAAGGCGGGCGTCGCACGGTGTCGCACGGTGCGACATGCAGCCGAGCACTGAAATCGTTGAGAAAATAGCGGCGTTTTAACCTGTTGTTAGAAATCGCTCGTTCGCGGCGCCGGGATCGGATCAGGCGGACGCGATGGCGAGCATCCCGATCAGGATCAGGCTGAGCGCCCATGCGGCGTCGAGATTGAACCAGCTCCGCGCGACGAACCCCGGGCCGAGCCAGGCATGGACGGCCAGTGCCATCGCACCGCCCGCGCCCACCATCGCCAGCGCGTGGACCAGCGACACGAGAAGCGCGCTCCGCACGTTGCCGGCCATCAGCACCGATGCGGCCCGATGCCCGGCATCGAGATCCGCCGCGGCGCAGATCCCGAGATAGATCGGCAGCAGCATGAGCCCGGCCCCATGCGCCACGGCGATGGCGAAGGACCAGAGCGCCAGCCGGGACGGAGGAATGCGCGCGAGCGCCCGAGGGTGCCGGCGGTTCACGAGACGGAAGACGCCGAAGGCTACGACCAGGCAGCCCGCCGCGATCTGCACCTCGCGCCGCCGCTCGAGCAGCGACACCATCAGCGTGAAGGGCAGCAGCACCGCCAGCATCGCCAGCAGATGCCCCAGCGCCAGCGGCCCGAGCGCCGCCAGCAGGTCGCGCCGCCCCCGCCCCAGCATCCCCGCCGACACGGCCAGCGGCCATCCCATCGCCGGGTTGACGCCGTGGTAGAGCCCGCTCGCGATCACGGCGAGCCAGAGGCCCGCCGCGCTCCCGAAGCCCGGCACGCTCAGACGGAGGGATAGCAGAAGCTGTCGGTCGAGCAGTCCCCGCCCTCGAGGCGGATTTGATGCGCGGCATAGCCTTCGGGCGCATCCACCCGGAAGTCGGCGTCGAGCGTCAGCCCGCCGTCCGGCCCCGCGTCGGCCTTGACCATCGCGCCGGGCACGCCCTCGGGATAGAACTGCGTGTCCCAGGTCGAGTAGAGCGAGTTGGTCCAGTAGACGCGCCGGCCGTCGCGGCTGATCTCGACCATCTGCGGGCCGCCGCCGAACGCCCGGCCGCCCGGATGCGCGGCGCGCTGCGCGATGCCGCCGATCCGCACCGAGCCGCTGAGCCGCGGATTGTGCGGGTCCGTGACGTCGTACTGGCGCATCTCGCCGGTGCCCCAACAGGAGACGTAGAGGAAGCGGTCGTCGAGCGACAGGTCGATGTCGGTGACGAGCGGCGGCACCGCGCCGAAGCCCTGCAGCAGCGGCGGCAGAAGGTCCTTCTCCGCCGGCTCGGCCGGGATCACGGCGGTCTTCTCGCAGCGGAACCTGCCGCCCTCGCGCCACCAGGTCCAGATCGAGCCTTCCAGGTTCGTCGTGTCCACCACCACGCCGACGAAGCCGTATTCCCTGATCGGGTCGTGCGCCGGGCGGACCTCCAGCGCCATCTGGTGATTCTCGCCCAGATCGATCGTCTGGGTATGGCGCCGCGCCCGCAGGTCCCAGAAGTGCAGCCGGTGGCCGTAGCGGTTGGCGAGCAGGTCCTCGGCCACGAGGCCGTTCTCGAACTGCGGCGGCAGCGCCCATTCGCTTGAGACCATGTAGTCGCGCGGCAGGTTCCACCAGAAGTCGTAGTGCTTGTCCTGCGGCCCTCGGTCGATCTCCCATCGGCCCAGCACCTCGAAGGTCTCGCAGTCCATCACGAAGATGCCCGGCGGCCCGTCGGTGCCGTCCCGGCCGCCGCCGCCGAGGGTGGAGACATAGATGCCCTCGGGGCCGCAGTGGATCGTGTGGGGACGGGAATAGCCGGTCTTGCGGAAGATCTCCTCCGGCTCGATGATCTTGTGGATCCGCGCCTGCCTTGGATCGGGTCGGGTGTCGATCACGTAGATCCGCGACGAGCGGATACCGGGGATGATCAGGTAGCGCCGCTCCAGGAATGCGTGTCCCGACAGCGGCGACAGCGACGACGAGCAGGCGCTCCAGCCGAAGTGGTGGAACTCGTCGCCGGTGTTCGGCAGCATCACGGTATGCACGATCCTGCCGCAGTCCGGCGAGCCGGGGGCCACGTCCACGACGGCAAGCCCGTCGGGCTGCGAGTGGTCGGGGCTGAGCAGCAGCATGTAGGCAACGGTTTCGGGCGCGGCCTCCATCGCCAGCTTCGCCGTCGCATGGAAGGTCGGGTCGGGACGGACGGTCATCGCGTGTCTCCCATCGGCCTCGAAGCCTCGCCGGTAGTGGGCGGCGCCGAGGCGGTTTCGCGTCAAATCGTGCCGGAGCGTGCCGAAATGTCTGGCCGACGGCGCCCCTCAACCTATACCTCCGCGAGATCGACGACAACGAGGATGGCGGCGGCGCGGAGCTCTGCGCCTCTCAAGGGGCTGGACCCGGCCGCAATTGCGCGCGAGGACCTGAGCCATGATCCGTTTGGACATTGACGCCCATCTCGCCTTCTTCCGTGCCGCAGGCGCGCTCAAGGACACGTTGCGCAACTCCTGGACGTCCCAGGGCCGGCGCGAGAGTGCTGCCGAGCACAGCTGGCGGCTCTGCCTGATGGCGGTGACGCTCGCCGAGAACCTGCCCGGGATCGACCTGGGGCGGCTGATCCAGATGCTGGTCGTTCACGATCTCGGCGAGGCGGTAGGCGACGACGTCCCCGCGCCCGAGCAAGGGCCGGACAAGACCGCGGACGAGCGCCGCGATCTCGAGGGCCTGCTCGCCACCTTGCCTGGTGCTACCCGCGCGCGGCTGCTGGCGCTCTGGGACGAGTACAACGCCATGGCGACGCCCGAGGCGCGGATCGCCAAAGGGCTCGACCGGTTCGAGACGGTGCTCCAGCACACCGAGGGCGCCAACCCTGGAGGCTTCGACTATGCTTTCAACCTGAGCTATGGACGGGCGCAGACCGACGCGCCTCCGCTGGTCGCAGCCCTTCGCGCGCCCGTGGATGCGGCGACCGCAATTCTCGCGGAGGCGGGTCGGTGAGCGGCGATCTCGCGCGCTTCGTCGAGGCCCAGGAGGGCGTCTGGCCGCAGGTCGTGGCCGAGCTTTCGGCGGGACGCAAGCGCAGCCACTGGATGTGGTTCGTCTTCCCGCAGATCGCCGGACTTGGCCGCAGCGACACCGCGCGCTACTACGCGCTGCCTTCCCTCGCTGCTGCGCAGGCCTATCTCGCGCATCCGGTACTCGGCCCGCGGCTCCGTGAGGCGACGGAGCTGGTGCTGCGCCAAGCGGGCAGGCCCGCAGAGGCGATCCTCGGCGGCATCGATGCGGTGAAGTTCCGATCGTCGATGACTCTTTTTGGGGCCGCCGACCCCGACGAGGCGCTGTTCGTGGAGGCAATCGCGGCCTTCTTCGGCGGCGAGGACGATCCGCGCACGCAGGCGCTTCTCCGACGATGACCGCCGAGCCCTACGACCCCGCCGTGGAGGGCGCCGAGACGGCTTTCGCGGCGCGAATGGCCTATGCCGACTACCTGCGGCTCGACCTGATCCTGGAGGCCCAGGCCCCGCGGTCGGACGCGCACGACGAGATGCTGTTCATCGTCCAGCACCAGACCTCGGAGCTGTGGATGCGGCTCGCGATCCACGAGATGACCGCCGCGCGCACGGCGCTGGGCGAGGACCGGCTCCAGCCCGCGTTCAAGATGCTGTCGCGGATCGCGCGGATCTTCGAGCAGCTCAACAGCGCGTGGGACGTGCTGCGCACGATGACGCCGAGCGAGTACACGCGCTTCCGCGACCTGCTGGGCGCGGCCTCGGGATTCCAATCGCACCAGTACCGCCAGATCGAGTTCATCGTCGGCAACCGCAATCGGGCGATGCTGCGGGCGCACGAGCATCGGCCGGCGGTGCACGCCTTGCTGGCGGCGGAGCTCGGCCGGCCCTCGCTCTACGACGCGGCGCTGGGGGTGCTGGCGCGGGCGGGGTTCGCGCTGCCGGCGGAGGTGACGGGGCGCGACCTGTCGCGGCCGCATGCGGCTTCGGAGGCGGTGATGGCGGCCTGGACGGCGATCTACCGCGATCCCGAGGCGCATTTGCAGGTCTACGAGCTGGCGGAGAAGCTGGTGGACTTCGAGGATTACTTCCGCCGCTGGCGCTTCAATCACGTGACGACCGTGGAGCGGGTGATCGGCTTCAAGCGCGGCACCGGCGGGACGGGGGGCGTGAGCTACCTGCGGCGGAGGCTCGACGTCGAGCTCTTCCCGGAGCGGTGGCACCAGCGGACCGCGCGGTGTGCCGCCCCTCGGTATCGGCCAGGCGAGGCCGGAGCCCGGCGCGGTCCGGGGGCGCATGAGCGGCTTTTCCACCGTGTCGCTGATGCGCGAGGAGGCGGGCGTGATCGCGCGCTTCGCCGCGCATTACCGCAGGCTCGGCGCCGAGCGGATCGCGATCTATCACGACGGGCCGGTGGCGCATCTGGCGGGGCTCGACCGGGCGCGGCTCGACCTCGTGGAATGCGACGACGGCTTCTGGGAGAGGCTGGGGGGCAGGCCGGCGAACCTGGAGGCGCGCCAGCACGCGGTCTACCGTCACGCGCTCGCGGGCTGTCCGACGCCGTGGATGCTGGTGATCGACGCGGACGAGTACGTGTTCGGCGACCGCGATCTCGGCGGGTTTCTCGCCACGGTCCCGGCGGAGGTGGCCTCGGTGCGGCTGCCGACGGCGGAGGCGGTCTGGGGGCCGAAAGATGCGCTCGATACGCCGTTCGGGAGCACGCATTTCCGGCTTCGCTGGCCGCGGCCGCTGCTGTGGAAGGCGCTGCGGCGGCCGCTCTACGGTAGCGTCTCGGGTGTCCTGCGCGACGGGCTCGCCGGGCATGTCGCCGGCAAGCAGGCGCTGCGCACCGATTGCAGCTATTCGCTGATCGGCAACCACCGCTCCGAGATCGACGGACGCGACGTCTCGGTCTGGGCCTCGACGCTGGGCGGGACCGGGCTCTTCGTCGGGCATTTCGATGCGATCGGGCTGGAGCGCTGGGAGCAGAAGTGGCGACGGCGGATCGAGGGCGAGACTGTGGCGGGCACGATGTCGGGGCTGCGGCGGGCGCAGATGCGGGCCGTCGCCGCGGCGCTCGAAGCAGGCGGTTCGGCGCCGGCGGGGCTCTTCAGGCGCCTCTACGGGTTGACGCCGCTCCAGTATCGGAGCCTCGGCGCGATGGGCCTGGCCTTTCGCCGCGACATCTTCGGGGAAGGTCGGGACAGGGACTAGGGCTGTCAGCGAGCTGGCCGAAGCCGGTTATGCTCACGGCTGCTCAAGCTTGAGCAGATCAACAAGTGATTGATTTTATTATGCGTTTTTGGTGTCATTAAGCACATGGAAAGGATTTGGGGACCGTTGCGGTCGGGTCGGACGCCGCCCTAGAGCTGCGCGGCCAGCCGGCAGCCCTGGTCGATGACGCGCTGGGCGTCGAGGCCGGCGGTCGCCTCGGCGCCGCCGATCACGTGGCAGGGGCGCCTTCGCGCGGCGAGGGCG